>NZ_JAELTK010000119.1:0-13535 GCF_016428765.1 Delftia sp. ASV31 | reverse complement strand
GTCCAGCGCCGGCCAATCGGGCGCTCCTGCGGCCAGCGACAGCAAAAAGCGCCGCTCGCTGGCACCCAGCCCTTGCTGGAGCTCCCGCAGCAACCGCTCGCGTGCTGCTAGCAGAGATTGCAGCGGCACAGGCTCGGCCGTCATGCCCCGGAAGTTGTTCTCGAAATCGTGCCGGACATCACGCAAGGGAGGAAACAGCACTTCGTGCAAAGGTCGGTTGCTGCAGGCCAGATAGACCACGAAGGCGCGCCGGATGCCTGAGGTGATGCCGCCGTGCGCGAACAGCTGCATCACATCGAACAGATCACGCGGGTGCTGCCGGTCCAGGGCGGCCACGAGCTTGCCGCCGTACACGTCCTCTGCGGAGACCACGGGAATCTCCAGGTCAGCCATCAGCACATCGCGCGCAGTTGGCGTGAGCGAGGCCTGCCGCACCGGCAGCACCGTGCCCCGCATGACATAGTTCACTTCGATCTTGACCTGCACGGGACCACGGCGCACCAGCAGCTTGGTCTGGCCCGCTGCAGCCACCGGCGCATGGGTCTGAAAGCCCCGCTTCGTCAGGCGTTCTGCCACTTGCCGGATGGCCTGATTGATCCGCAGCAGCGCCTCATCACGTGACGGCCTGTGGTCGGGAAACACCAGGTCCAGATCAACGGACAGACGCGGCATATCGCGCACGAACAGGTTGATCGCGGTTCCGCCCTTCAGCGCGAACGTGTCATCCACAAACACCAGCGGCGCGACCTGTGTCAACAGGCGCGCAGTGTCGAGATAGGTCTGGTTCATGGCTTGAGCACCAACAGGCCCTCGGCCGACCGGGACACCCAGGGCCTGTCGCTTCCCGTCGGCAGCGAGGCCGTCTCCAGCCTGGCGGCCCAGGGCAGCGCCCCTTCGCGCCCGAGTTGAAGGCACAGGCGCACGGTCTTGACGCTGGTGCAGCGCTGCAGAAGTTCACGCAGCACATCGGCGCGCAGGCTGTACGCGCTTTCCACCAGCTCCCTGGCTTCCTGCAGCGGTTGGCGCACGCCCACATCGCTCAGAAGCTCCAGCAGCGCACGCTCCGGCGCCGAGACCTGGGCGGCACCGCTGCGTTTCTCGAACGGCCCCACGTGCAGCAAATCGCCGGGTTGTTCATCGAACAGCCGTTTGCGATGGTATTCGGCAGGGAACCGCTCCGTGAACCATGGCGGCAACTGCCCGGCGGCCCAGCCATACAGCTGCAGCACCGGCTGCTGCGCCACATACTGGCGCATGCCGTACCAGTCCAGCGCCGACTTGCCCCCCACATGCAGGCCCTCCAGGCGCCGTTGCAGCACGCCCAGGCTCGGGTGCAGGGCCAGGCTGTCGTTGGGCCGGCAGAAGACCCCCCGCATCAGGCGCTTCAGCCAGCCCGCGCGCACGTAATGGACAGCCAGGTCTGCGGAGATGCCCAGCCCTGCCAGATCCTGTGAGGTGACGGGCGTGCCCGCAGGCAGCTGCGTGTAGAGCGCGTTTAATTTGCTTGCCCCGGTCGTAGTCATGCTGCGATTCAAGCACTTATTCCAAACACGGACAAGTTTGGTATTTTTCTGCCAATCGTAGTTTGGCTACGATTTTCAGTACTTTTCAAAATTCCGTGGTGGCATGCATCGGTGCTGCTTCATGCCGATGGGTACGGCGCCAAAGCGGACGCCGCGCATGCTCAAGCCGCCCGCCGCGCCGCCGCAAACAGCCCGCTGCGCAGCGCTTCCAGGTCGAGCACGCGCAGGCCGCCGTACTCCACGACGATGGCGTTTTCGCGCTGCAGCACGGACAGCGCCTCGTTGACGCGCTGGCGTGACAGGCCCACCAGGTAGGCCAGTTCCTGCTGGGTGATGCGCAGCACCTCGCCCACGCCCGGGTACAGCAGCGGGTGAAAGAGCGCGGCCAGGCTGCGGGCCACGCGCAGGTCGGGGTTGGTGAGGCGGTCGATTTCGCGGGCCGAGATGAACTGGCCCAGGCGCTCGTTGAGCTGGCTCATGACGAAGCGGTTGAAGCCGATGGAGTGGTCCAGCAGCCAGTGGAAGGTCTCGATCGGCAGGCCGCCGACCACGCTGCGGCGTATGGCCTGCACGTTGTAGCGGTAGGGCTCGCGCTTGACGGCCGTGCCTTCGCCGAACCAGCCGCCCGGGGGCAGGCCGGCCAGGGTCATGCTGGCGCCATCGGCGCCGTCGGTGTTCATCTTGAGCAGGCCTTCGACCACACCGAACCAGTAGGTGGGCGCGCGGCCGGTGCGGCAGACATAGTCGCCGGGCTGGGCGTCGCCGACGACCAGCGCCTTCTGGGCCCGTTCGCGCTCGGCGGGCTGGAGTACGGCCAGCCAGGGAATGCCTTCGAGTTCCTCGGGCCGGGGCGCGCGGCGGCGCTGGTGCAGTGACAGTTCTTGGCTCATGGAGTCGCGGCGAGGGTGCGCGGATCAATCATCAAAACCACCCAAGCATTGCCCGAGCCCGGTGGCTGGCGTGAGCGGGATTTCCAGAAGGACCACGGCACGCGCACATTCCCGGATGCGCAAGCCCCCAAGCGGGACATGAGACCGTTTTGGCACCTTTTGTTACGGCGCGTTTTCCCGATGATGAGTTTCCCGCGGATTGTCGTCAAACAGACACCACGGCGTCAAAGCCAGTCCTAGGATGCAGTCCAAGCCGGTAGGTCACAGCCTGGGCATCTGCACCATGCGACCACCATTCACGAACATCCAAGGACATGGAATGACGACCACGTTCCCGCACCTGCTGCTCCAGCATGCCGCCCAGCGCCCCCAGGCGCCGGCGCTGCGCGAGAAGGAATACGGCATCTGGCAGACCTGGAGCTGGAGCGAGGCCGCCGAGACCGTGCGCCACATGGCCTGCGGCCTGGCGGCGCTGGGCCTGGCACGCGGCCAGAATCTGGCCTTCATCAGCGACAACCGGCCCCATGTCTACATGGGCTTCATTGCCGTGCAGGCGCTGGGCGGCGTACCGATCCCGCTGTACCAGGATGCCGTGGCCGCCGAGATGCGCTTCGTCATCGAGGATGCCGAGATCGACTTCGCCTTTGCCGAGAACCAGGAACAGGTCGACAAGCTGCTGGAGGTGCGCGAGAGCGTCTCCGGCCTCGGCCACATCATCTATGACGACCCGCGCGGCCTGCGCCACTACGACCAGCCCGGGCTGATCAGCACCGAGGCGCTGCTGCAAAAGGGCAAGGAGTGGGATGCCGCACACCCGGGCGCCTGGGATGCGATGCTGGCCGCGCTGTCGCCCGACGATGTCTCGGTCATCCTCTACACCTCGGGCACGACCGGCAAGCCCAAGGGCGTGTGCCAGACGCACCGCAGCTTTGGCGAGTCGGCACGCGGCGGCGTGCAGGTGGACCGCCTGGGCCCCGGCGACAACGTGATCTCCTACCTGCCCCCGGCCTGGGTGGGCGACCACCTGTTTTCCTTCGCGCAGTGGCTGGTGGCGGGCTTCACCATCAACTGCCCGGAGTCCGCCTCGACCGTGTCCATCGACCTGCGCGAGATCGGCCCCAGCTACTACTTCGCGCCACCGCGCATCTTCGAGGGCATGCTGACCTCGGTGTCCATCCGCATGGAGGACGCCGCGCCCTTCAAGCAATGGATGTACGGCCGCGCCATGGCCGTGGCGCGCCGCGTGGGCTCGGACATCCTGGACGGCAAGAAGGTGGGCACGCTGGACCGCCTGAAGTATGCGCTGGGCGACCTGTGCATCTACGGGCCGCTGCGCAATGCCATGGGCCTGTCGCGCATCCGCGTGGCCTATACGGCGGGTGCGGCCATCGGGCCCGAGCTGTTCCGCTTCTTCCGCTCCATCGGCATCAACCTCAAGCAGCTCTACGGCCAGACCGAGACCTGCGCCTATGTGTGCATACAGCGCGACGGGCAGGTGGAGCTGAGCAGCGTGGGCCAGGCCGCACCGGGCATCGAGCTGAAGATCGCCGACAACGGAGAGGTGCTGCTCAAGGGCGTGTCCGTGCTCAAGGAGTACTACAAGCGTCCCGACGCCACGGCCGAGGTGGTGGATGCCGACGGCTGGTTCCACACGGGCGATGCCGGCGTGATCGACGCCAGCGGCCAGCTGCGCATCATCGACCGCGCCAAGGACGTGGGCAAGACCAGCCGGGGCGCCATGTTCGCGCCCAACTACATCGAGAACAAGCTCAAGTTCTTCCCCCAGATCAAGGAGGCGGTGTGCTTCGGCCACGGCCGCGACCAGGTCTGCGCCTTCATCAACATCGACTACGAGGCCGTGGGCAACTGGGCCGAGCGCCAGGGCCTGCCCTATGGCGGCTATGTGGACCTGGCCTCGAAGGCCAAGGTGCTGGAGATGGTGGCCGACTGCGTGGCCCAGGTGAACGCCGACCTGGCCGCCGAAGCCGGCATGGCCGACACGCAGGTGGCGCGCTTCCTGGTGCTGCACAAGGAGCTGGACCCCGACGACGACGAGCTGACCCGCACGCGCAAGGTGCGCCGCGGCTTCATTGCCGACAAGTACGGCGTGCTGGTCGATGCGCTGTACACGGGCAAGCGTGAGCAGTTCATCGAGACCCAGGTCAAGTTCGAGGACGGCCGCACCGGCAGCGTCAGCGCCACGCTGTCCATCATCGATGCCAAAACCCATTCGGTGGCTGCCACCGCCAGGGCCTGACCGGAGCCGCTGACATGACCCACAAGAAGATCGGCGATGTCATCCTCGACATCAAGAACATCAGCCTGCGCTTCGGCGGGGTGAAGGCGCTGACGGACATCTCGTTCGATGTGCGCGAGCACGAGATCCGCTCCATCATCGGCCCCAACGGCGCGGGCAAGAGCTCCATGCTCAACTGCATCAACGGCGTGTACACGCCGTCCGAGGGATCGATCACCTTCCGGGGCAAGACCTTCAGCCACATGAACAGCCGCCAGGTGGCCGAGATGGGCGTGGCGCGCACCTTCCAGAACCTGGCGCTGTTCAAGGGCATGAGCGTGATCGACAACATCATGACCGGCCGCAACCTGCAGATCAAAAGCGGCATCCTGATGCAGGCCCTGCGCCTGGGCCCGGCCCAGCGCGAGGAGATCCGCCACCGCGAGTTCGTCGAGCACATCATCGACTTCCTGGAGATCCAGGCCTACCGCAAGACCCCCGTGGGCCAGCTGCCCTACGGCCTGCAAAAGCGCGTGGACCTGGGCCGCGCCCTGGCCATGCAGCCGCAGGTGCTGCTGCTGGACGAGCCCATGGCCGGCATGAACGTGGAGGAAAAGCAGGACATGTGCCGCTTCATCCTCGATGTCAACGACGAGTTCGGCTCCACCATCGTGCTGATCGAGCACGACATGGGCGTGGTCATGGACATCAGCGACCGCGTCGTGGTGCTGGACTACGGCAAGAAGATCGGCGACGGCGCACCCGACGAGGTGCGCCAGAACGAAGACGTGATCCGCGCTTACCTTGGCGCAGGCCATTGAGGGGACTGACATGGGATTTTTTCTGGAAACCTTGTTCGGCGGCCTCATGGTGGGCACGCTGTACGCGCTGATCGCCATCGGCTTCGTGCTGATCTTCAAGGCCTCGGGCGTGTTCAACTTCGCCCAGGGCGCGATGGTGCTGTTCTCGGCCCTGGCCATGGCGCGCTTTTCCGAGTGGATCCCGAAGTGGATCGGCATGGAGCCGGGCTGGTTCACCAACCTGCTGGCCATCTGCGTGTCGCTGGCCATCATGGTGGTCGTGGCCTGGGTGATCGAGCGGCTGGCGCTGCGCCACCTGGTCAACCAGGAGCCCATCACGCTCTTGATGGCCACGCTGGGCATCGCCTACCTGCTGGACGGCCTGGGCCCGATGATCTTCGGCAGCGCCGTCTACAGCATCAACGTGGGCATGCCCAAGGACCCCATGTTCATCCTCGAGGGCCTGTTCCAGGGCGGCGTGCTGCTGAGCCAGGAAGACCTGTACGCGGCCTGCATCGCCGCGCTGCTGGTGGCCGCGCTCAGCGTGTTCTTCCAGAAGACCAAGACCGGCCGCGCGCTGCGCGCCGTGGCCGACGACCACCAGGCGGCCCAGTCCATCGGCATCCCGCTGTCGCGCATCTGGGTCATCGTCTGGTCGGTGGCCGGCGGCGTGGCCCTGGTGGTGGGCATCATCTGGGGCTCCAAGCTGGGCGTGCAGTACTCGCTGTCGCTGGTGGCCCTGAAGGCCCTGCCCGTGGTGATCCTGGGCGGCCTGACCTCGCTGCCCGGCGCCATCATCGGCGGCCTGATCATCGGCGTGGGCGAGAAGCTCTCCGAGGTCTACCTGGGCCCCATGGTCGGCGGCGGCATCGAGACCTGGTTCGCCTACGGTCTGGCCCTGTGCTTCCTGCTCGTGCGGCCCCAGGGGCTGTTCGGCGACAAAATCATTGATCGCGTTTGACCGTTACGGAGAACTTGCACCATGTTTTATCGTGAGAACGGTCAATTCAAGACGACCTACGCATCCGACCAGCAGATCTTCGGCGTCGCCCAGGACCGCTGGGCCATCGTGGCGCTGCTGGCCGTCGCCTTCCTGGTGATTCCCTTCAGCGTCAGCGACTACACCTTCCAGGCCGTGCTGATCCCCTTCCTGATCATGTCGCTGGCGGCGCTGGGGCTGAACATCCTGGTCGGCTACTGCGGCCAGATCTCTCTGGGCACCGGCGCCTTCATGGCCGTGGGCGCCTACGCGGCCTACAACCTGCAGGTGCGCTTCGAGGGCATGCCGCTGCTGGTGGCCCTGATCGGCGGCGGCGTGCTGGCCATGGTCTTCGGCGTGATCTTCGGCCTGCCCAGCCTGCGCATCCGGGGCCTGTACCTGGCCGTGGCCACGCTGGCCGCCCAGTTCTTCGTGGACTGGCTGGCCAGCCGCGCGGCCTGGGTGACGAACAACTCCTCCTCGGGCTCGGTGAGCGCGGGCCCGCTGTCCATCATGGGCTGGAAGATCGACACGCCCATGGAGAAGTACCTGCTGTGCCTGGGCATCCTGTGCGTGCTGGGCCTGGCCGCCAAGAACCTGGTGCGCGGCGCCATCGGCCGCGAGTGGATGGCCATGCGCGACATGGACGTGGCCGCCAGCGTGATCGGCATCCGCCCGACCTACGCCAAGCTCAGCGCCTTTGCCGTGAGCAGCTTCATCGTCGGCGTGGCCGGCGCGCTGTGGGGCTTCGTTCACCTGGGCGCCTGGGAGCCCGCGGCCTTCAGCCTGGACCGCTCGCTGCAGCTGCTGTTCATGATCATCATCGGCGGACTGGGCTCGGTGGTGGGCAGCATCTTCGGGGCGGCCTTCTTCGTGCTGCTGCCGCTGCTGCTCACCCAGGTGCCGCACTGGATGGGCCTGCCGCTGTCCACGGCCACGGCGACCTACCTGGAGCACATGATCTTCGGTGCGCTGATCGTGTTCTTCCTGATCGTGGAGCCGCATGGACTGGCAAAACTGTGGGCGACCGCAAGACAAAAACTGCGTGTCTGGCCCTTCCCGCATTGAGTTGATCTGTATCGAGACAGGGCGCCACAGAGTGCCGGATAACCGGGGAATCTTCCCCAGCCAACTAGGAGACAACGTCATGATGTTCAAGAAAGTCGCCATCGCCGCCGCCACGGTCGCTGCTGGAATCGGCGCTCTCGTGGCCGCCCCTGCCGCACAGGCCCAGGACCAGTTCGTGCCGCTGCTGGTCTACCGCACGGGCCAGTTCGCGCCGCTGGGCATTCCATGGGCCGATGGCAAGCAGGACTACATCAAGCTGGTCAACGCCAAGGGCGGCATCAATGGCGTGAAGATCGCCTACGAGGAATGCGAGACGGCCTACGACACGGCCAAGGGCGTGGAATGCTATGAGCGCCTGAAGGGCAAGGGCGGCGGCGCGGCCGGGTTCGATCCGCAGTCCACCGGCATCACGTTCGCCGTGACGGACAAGGCGCCGGGCGACAAGATGCCCATCATCACCACGGGCTATGGCCTGTCGCAGTCGGCCGACGGCAAGGTCTTCGAGTGGAACTTCCCGCTGCTGGGCAACTACTGGACGGCGGCCGACTCCATCATCCAGGACATCCTCAAGAAGGAAAAGGGCAGCCTCAAGGGCAAGAAGATCGCCCTTGTCTACCACGACTCGCCCTATGGCAAGGAACCCATTCCGCTGCTGCAAAAGCGCGCCGCCAAGGAAGGCTTCGACCTGACGCTGCTGCCCGTGACGGCGCCCGGCGTGGAGCAGAAATCCACCTGGCTGCAGATCCGCCAGCAGCGCCCAGACTACGTGCTGCTGTGGTCGGCCGGCGTGATGACGCCCACGGCCGTGCGCGAGGCGCAGGCCACCGGCTACCCGCGCGAGAAGATGTACGCCATCTGGTGGGCCGGCTCGGACCATGACGTGAAGGACATCGGCGCCGGCGCCAAGGGCTACAACACCGTGACCATCCACAACACGGCCGAGCACGACAAGGTGCACGACGAGGTCAAGTCCATGGTCTACGACAAGGGCCAGGGCACGGCCACCGACGCCAAGGAACTGGGCGCCATGGCCCACACGCGCGGCATGGTGATCTCCATGCTGCAGGTGGAGGCCATCCGCACGGCACAGGAAAAGTACGGCAAGGGCAAGGTCATGACCTCCGAGCAGGTGCGCTGGGGCCTGGAGAACCTGAACCTCACGCAGGAGCGCCTCAACGAGCTGGGCTTCGGCAAGATCATCCGCCCCGTCAAGACCAGCTGCGACAACCACCTGGGCACTGACTGGTCGCGCATCGCCCAGTGGGATGGCGCCAAGTGGAAGGTGGTCTCCGACTGGTACCAGGCCGACAAGTCCATGGTCGAACCGCTGGTCAAGGAGTACGCGGACAAGTACGCCAAGGAAAAGAACGTAAAAGCTAGAACTTGCACCCCCTGAGGCGCTTGCGCGCCTTCCCCCTCTCTACCCGCTTCGCGGGGGAGGGGGACGACACCCTCGGTGCGGGGCGGCCCTTCCTCGGTGTCCCTGAGTTGGGGCATGCCCCGCGCAGAGATGCTTCGAGAGTTGCGGCCACCGCACTCCGCTTTCGTATCAACGCCCATGGACGACGCCATGACCACCGCACCCACCTCCGCCCCGGCCGCCAGCGATCCGCTGCTCGTGGTCAATGGCATCGAAGTCATCTACAACCATGTGATCCTGGTGCTCAAGGGCGTTTCGCTCCAGGTGCCGCGCGAGAGCATCGTGGCCATTCTGGGCGGCAACGGCGCGGGCAAGACCACGACGCTGCGCGCCATCTCCAACCTGCTCAAGGGCGAGCGCGGCGAGGTGACCAAGGGCACGATCGAGCTGGAGGGCGAGCGCATCGAAAGCCTCACGCCCTCCGAGCTGGTGCAGCGCGGCGTGGTCCAGGTCATGGAGGGGCGGCACTGCTTCGCCCACCTGACCATCGAGGAAAACCTCATGACCGGCAGCTACACGCGCACTGACAAGGGCGAGATAGCAGCCAACCTCGAGAAGGTCTACAACTACTTTCCGCGCCTGAAGACGCGCCGCACCTCGCAGGCCGCCTACACCTCGGGCGGCGAGCAGCAGATGTGCGCCATCGGCCGCGCGCTGATGGCCAATCCGCGCATGGTGCTCCTGGACGAACCCTCGATGGGCCTGGCCCCGCAGATCGTCGAGGAGGTGTTCAACATCGTCCGCGACCTCAACAGCAAGGAGAAGGTCACCTTCCTGCTGGCCGAGCAGAACACCAACATGGCCCTCAAATACTCGGACTACGGCTACATCATGGAAAGCGGCCGCATCGTCATGGACGGCGCGGCCTCGGACCTGGCCAGCAACGAGGACGTCAAGGAGTTCTACCTGGGCGTGGGCGGCGGCGAGCGCAAGAGTTTCAAGGACGTCAAGAGCTACAAGCGCAGAAAACGTTGGCTGGCCTGACCGGCGGATATTTCCCAGCCCCTGCCCCAGACCCTTCTTCCACAGGACTAGCCATGAGTGCCTTCTACGACGCGCTGGAGACGCGCACCCCTGACGAACGCGAAGCGGCGCTGCTGGCCGCCCTGCCCCGGCAGATCGCCCATGCGCAGCAACACTCTGCCGCCTTCGCCCGGATCCTGGCCGGCGTCGATGCCGCGCAGATCACCAGCCGCGAGGCCCTGGCCCGCCTGCCGGTGACGCGCAAGTACGAGCTGCTGCAGCGCCAGGCCGAGCAGCGGCCCGCGCAGATCTTCGGCGGCTTCAACGCCATTGGCCTGGGCCAGCCCATGCCGCGCCTGTTCTGCAGCCCCGGCCCCATCTACGAGCCCGAAAGCCGCCGCCCCGACTACTGGCGCATGGCGCGCGCGCTGCATGCCTCGGGCTTTCGGCCCGGCGAGCTGGTGCACAACTGCTTCAGCTACCACTTCGTGCCCGCGGGCTCGATGATGGAAAGCGGCGCCCATGCGCTGGGCTGCACGGTGTTCGCAGGCGGCACGGGCCAGACCGAGCAGCAGGTGCAGGCCATGGCCGACCTGCGGCCCGCAGGCTACGTGGGCACGCCCAGCTTCCTCAAGATCATTGTGGAAAAGTCCCTGGAGATGGGCCTGCCCATCCCCTCCGTGACCAAGGCCATGGTCTCGGGCGAGGCCTTTCCGCCCTCGCTGCGCGACTGGCTGGCCGAGCGCGGCATCGCGGGCTACCAGTGCTACGCCACGGCCGACCTGGGCCTGATCGCCTACGAGACCGAGGCCCGCGAAGGCCTGGTGCTGGACGAGCAGGTCATCGTCGAGATCGTGCGCCCCGGCACGGGCGACCCGGTGGCCCCCGGCGAGGTGGGCGAGCTGGTGATCACCACGTTCAACCCCGACTACCCGCTGATCCGTTTCGGCACAGGCGACCTCTCTGCCGTGCTGCCCGGCCAGTGCCCCACGGGCCGCACCAACGCACGCATCAAGGGCTGGATGGGACGCGCCGACCAGACCACCAAGGTGCGCGGCATGTTCGTGCACCCGGGCCAGATTGCCGACGTCGTGCGCCGCTTCCCCCAGGTGGGGCGCGCGCGGCTGGTGGTCACGGGCGAGATGGCCAACGACCAGATGCAGCTGCTGGTCGAGACCCGCGAAACCTCACCGGGCCTGGCCCAGCAACTGTCCGATGCCGTGCGCGAAGTCACCAAGCTGCGCGGCGATGTGCAGATGGTGCTGCCGGGCACCCTGCCCAATGACGGGAAGGTCATTGAAGACGCGAGGTCGTACAAGTAGCCACCGAGGTGCGGGGACGGCGGCCTCGCCGCCGAGCCGCCATCGCAGACCCTGAAAACCTGATGCCTGTCAAGGCTCCCAGGGTTTGCACTAGATCAATGGCAAGGGAATCTGCTGCGGCGCAATAGAAACAATTCTTAAAATCCGTCTCCTCGTGCATTCGGTTTCTCTTGCGTGTTTGCCCTCGAAGGCAAATGCGCATCGCCCCCTATCATTTGCACGCTATTTACTTGGAGACACTATGAAAGCATTGTTCAAGATCGCAGCCATTGCGCTGGCAGCCGGTGCAGCCCTTGGCGCCCACGCGCAGGACTATCCTGCCGCAGGCAAGACGATCACCCTCATCGTGCCGTTCACCGCAGGCGGCCCGACCGACAAGGTGGCCCGCGATCTGGCCGAGTCCATGCGCAAGCAGTTGAACAATGCCACCATCGTGGTGGACAACGCCGACGGCGCCGGCAGCACCATCGGCACGGCCAAGGCCGCGCGTGCCCGTCCTGACGGCTACACGCTGCTGATCAACCACATCGGCATGTCCACGATCCCGTCGCTGTACCGCAAGCTGTCGTTCAACGTGCTCAACGACTTCGAGTACGCCGGCATCATCAACGACGTGCCCATGACCCTGATCGGCCGCCCCAGCCTGCCGGCCAAGAACTTCGCCGAGGTCAAGGACTGGATCGGCAAGAACCAGGGCAAGGTCAACCTGGCCAATGCCGGCATCGGTTCCGCCTCCCACCTGTGCGGCCTGATGCTGCAGGCGTCCATGAAGACGGAAATGACGCCCGTGCCCTACAAGGGCGCCGCCCCCGCGATTGCCGACCTGATCGGCAACCAGGTGGACCTGCTGTGCGACCAGACCACCAACACCACGGGCCAGATCACGGCCAAGAAGGTGCAGGCCTATGCCGTCACCACGCCCAAGCGCCTGACCATGCCCGCGCTCAAGGACCTGCCGACGCTGGCCGAAGTGGGCGTGCCCGACTTCCAGGTCACCATCTGGCACGGCCTGTACGCACCCAAGGGCACGCCGGCCGACATCGTCAAGAAGGTCAACGAGGCCATGAAGGCCGCCCTGAAGGACCCCGAGTTCATCAAGCGCCAGGAAGCCCTGGGCGCCGTGATCGCCAGCGACGGCCGCATCGAGCCCGAAGGCCACAAGAAGTTCGTCCAGGCCGAGATCGAGAAGTGGGGCAAGGTCATCAAGGCAGCCGGCACCTACGCCGACTGATCCCGAGGACCACCACCGCGACGGATCGCCCGGTTGCAACCACGATCAAGCCCGGCTTCGGCCGGGCTTTTTCGTTGGCGGGAGCCGCGCGACAGCAGCGGTGCAGTCTCAGGGCGCCGGCCCGCGCAGCGCCATCACGGCCTGCCAGCTGCCGCCGCGCTGGCTTGCGTTGTAGAGGTTGCTCTGCGTGTTGCCCGGACCTTCGTAGTAGCTGCCGCGCATCAGGCATTGCGATCCCGAGGCCGTGCAGTGCACAAGCTCGACGCCGAACATCAGCGCCGGCCGGCCGCTGGCCCGGTCCAGCACCTGCTCGCCGCCCTTGCCCACATCGCAGGCCGAAGCCGGCCGCACCTGGCTCTGGCCGCTGAGCAGGGCCAGCGTGCCCGCATCGGGGTCCAGCAGCGCCCAGCCCCGGCCGTTGCCTACGCAGTAGGCCGCCGCCTTGGGGCCGAGGTTGGAGGCGTTGTCCAGAAACAGCAGCGAATACACGGCAGCCGCCGCTCCCGGGGGTGCCTGCGGGCCGGTGGGCGCCTTGGGCCTGTCGGCGCATGCGGCCAGTGCCAGCGTGGCGGCCAGCGTGCCCAGCCAGGGCAGGAATCGGGAGGAATGACGGAGGCGGTGCATGGAAGTCCTTTCTTTCTCGCAATCTGCGTGCGTGTTTAACACGGCGCGCGGCCCCTGCTGCGGCTCAGGCCGGGCCTTCGAGTTCGGCATGCCGCCGCTCGAACAGTTCAATGAGGTGGTCCGCCACGGCACGCACGCGCCGCGAATGGGCCAGGTCGGCATGCATGGCAAGCCAGATCGGCTGGTCGACGCCCAGCTGCGGCTCCACGCAGACCAGCCCCGCCTGCCGCGCCAGGAAATGCGGCAGCACGGCCAGGCCCAGGCCCGCCTGGGCCGCGGCCAGCTGCGCGGACAGGGTGTTGGTCTCCAGCCGGCAGGGCCGCCCATGCAGGGCGCGCGCCATCCAGCGTGCGGCGGGCAGGTGGGCATGGTTGTCGTCCCAGCCGATGAAGGCATCGCCCTCGAACGGGTCCGAGCCTTGGGTGCCCGCGCTTCCGTTTCCGCCGGCGCGGCCTTGCACGTAGCCGGCCGATCCATAC
>NZ_JAELTK010000118.1:0-13841 GCF_016428765.1 Delftia sp. ASV31 | reverse complement strand
GGCCCGCCCCATCAACGCGTTGTATTCCATGGGTGCATTGCCGATCAGGCCGATGGCCAGGCTGCCGACCAGCTGCCGGTGCATGTTGCGCGCCTGCGCACTGAAGCCTTCCAGTCCCTGCAGGGCCGTGCGAGCCATATCGACGAAGCGCCGGCCCTTGGCCGTCAGGCGAAAGCCGCCGCGCCCGCGTTCGCACAAACTGAAACCCAGCCGCGTCTCCAGTGTGGACAGCTGACTGCTGAGCGTGGACTGCCCTACGCCAAGGCTGGCCTGCGCCGCCGACACGCCGCCCGCGTCAACGATGGCCAGAAACACGCGCAGCAGCCGCAGGTCCAGATCTGAAACGGTATGGAGCATGGGGTTTTCACTCGGCAAAGATCGATTTTCATCGATGTTTGTAAATGGAACTTGAAATGGATGCAATCCGGGCTGCTGTCTAGCATCCACGGCTGTTGCAGCACATCTGGATTGAACAAAGAGGGACTGCAATACAGAACAAGAGGGGCGGGCCATGGAATTCACTTCCATGGATACCGCTGTTTCAAGAGGCCCCTGCCAACAGGGCCGCAACAAAAGGGAGACAAACCATGTTGCTCGATATCTCGGTCGTGGTGATCTACGCGGCGGCCATGCTGCTGCTGGGCTGGTACGGCATGCGCCGCGCGAAGACGCAGGAGGACTTTCTCGTGGCCGGCCGCAACCTCGGGCCGGGCCTGTACATGGGCACCATGGCCGCCACGGTGATAGGCGGCGCCAGCACCGTCGGCACGGTGCGGCTGGGCTATGTGTACGGCATCTCCGGATTCTGGCTTTGCGCGGCGCTGGGCGCGGGCCTGCTGGTGCTCAACCTGTTCCTGGCCAAGCCCCTGCTCAGGCTGCGCATCTGCACCGTGACCCAGGTGCTGGAGCGGCGCTACAGCGCCCGTACCAAGCAGGCCAGCGCCCTGGTGATGCTGGCCTACTCGCTGATGCTGGCGGCCACGTCGGTGATCGCCATCGGCACCGTGATGCAGGTGCTGTTCGACCTGCCGCTGTGGATCTCCACTCTGGTGGGCGGGGGCGTCGTGGTCATCTACTCGGCCGTGGGCGGCATGTGGTCGCTGACGCTGACGGACATCGTGCAGTTCGTGATCAAGACCGCGGGCCTGATGCTGATCCTGCTGCCCATCTGCCTGTACCGCGTGGGCGGCTGGGACCAGCTGGTTGCACAACTGCCTGCGTCCAGCTTCGATGTCACCCACATCGGCTGGGACACCATCGCCACCTACTTCGTCATCTATTTCTTCGGAATCATGATCGGCCAGGACGTGTGGCAGCGCGTGTTCACGGCCCGCAGCGAACGGGTGGCCGCCGTAGCCGGCAGCCTCGCCGGCGTGTACTGCGTGGTCTACGGACTGGTCGGCGCCCTGGTGGGCATGACAGCGCGCGTGCTGCTTCCGGACCTGGACAACGCCAACAATGCCTTTGCCGCCATCGTGCAGGCCAGCCTGCCGGACGGCATCCGCGGCCTGGTCATCGCTGCCGCACTGGCAGCCATGATGTCCACCGCCAGCGCCGCCATGCTGGCCGGCTCCACCGTGCTGGCCGAGGACCTCGTGCCCCTGCTGCGGGGCGGCCGGCCGCTGGTCGATGTGCGCTGGCACCGGCTGCTGACGCTGCTGGTGGGGCTGGCCGTGCTCGGCATCGCCCTGGTGGTGGACGATGTGCTCAATGCCCTGACCACCGCCTACAACCTGCTCGTGGGCGGCATGCTGGTGCCGCTGATCGGCGCCATCTACTGGCGACGGGCCACCACGGCGGGCGCCATCGCCGCCATGCTGCTGGGCTGCGCCACGGCCGTCGCCTTCATGGTCAGGGACGGCCTGGCCGCCAACACGCCCATCTATGCCAGCCTGGCCGTGAGCACGGCCAGCTTCATCCTCATCAGCCTGGCGCAGCGCACGCAGCAGCGTTCGCTGTCGGGCATTCAATCCTGATCCCGGCACTGAATCGGAGACGACATGACGCTTTTCACACCAGACAGGCTGCAGGCGCTGCGCGCACGCTTCGGCGGCGCCAACGAGTCCGTGATCCACAACCCGCATTTCCGCGCCGTGGCCGCCCACATCATTGATGCCAGCGGCACGCGCAACGCGCCCTACGCAGGCATGCCCACGCTGCTGGACGCGCCCATGCGTCCCATGGACTGGAGCCGCCCGGATTTCGGCGACCTCCAGGCCGCGCTGATCGGCGTGCCCATGGACCTGGGCATCAGCAACCGCAGCGGCTGCCGCTTCGGCCCCCGGGCCCTGCGTTCCATCGAACGCGTGGGCCCCTACAACCATGTGCTTCGATCCGCTCCCACACGCGAGCTGCGCGTGGCGGACATCGGCGACGTGCCGCTGTCCAGCCGCTACAGCCTGGAGCAGTCGCACCGCGACATAGAGTCGGCCTTCGCAAAGATCCATGCGGCCGGCGTGATTCCGCTGGCCGCTGGTGGAGACCATTCCATCACCCTGCCCATACTGCGGGCGCTGGGCCGCGACCGGCCACTGGCCCTGGTGCATTTCGACGCCCACTGCGACACCGGGGGCCCCTTCGACGGCAGCCGCTTCCACCACGGCGGCCCGTTTCGTCAGGCCGTGCTCGACGGCGTGCTCGACCCCACGCGGACCATTCAGATCGGCATACGCGGCGCGGCCGAATATCTCTGGGAGTTTTCCTATGAGTCGGGCATGACCGTGATCCACGCAGAGGAGCTTCCCGCGCTGGGCGTGGACGGCGTCATTGCCCGCGCACGCGAGGTGGTGGGCGATGCGCCCGTCTACGTCTCCTTCGACATCGACTGCCTGGACCCGGCCTTTGCGCCCGGCACGGGCACGCCCGAGGTCGGTGGAATCACCGTGCGCGAGGCACAGGCCATGGTGCGCGGCCTGGCCGGCATCCACATCGTGGGCGGCGATGTGGTGGAGGTGTCGCCAGCCTACGACGCCACCACCAACACCGCCCACGCAGGCGCGCAGATGATGTTCGAAATCCTCGGCCTGATCTGCGCACGCCACGCCGGGCGCGGCACCGCCCAGCCTGCCTAGGCCCCCTGCCCGCCCTCCCCGCCCTCCGCATCCCGCAGCAGCCCCAGCGGCGTGCTGCCGTAGCGTGCCCTGAACCGCCGGGAAAAATGCGCGGGTGAGCTGAAACCGCAGTGCTGCGAGATCTCCGCGATGCCCAGTGTTCCCGGCTCCGTGCCACGCAGCAGCGCATGGGCGCGTTCCAGGCGATAGGCCATGAGTTCGGCGCTGAGGCTGGTGCCTTCGCGCGACAGCTGGGATTGCAGCGAGCGCACGGACAGCCCCAGCCTGGACGCTACGCGCTCGGGTCCCAACGCCGGGTCCGGGTACTGGCGGGCAATGAGCTGGCGCACCCTGCGCAACAGCACGTGCATGGGCGCGCCGGGTCGGGCCATCGCCATGTCGGCGCTGGCCTGCAGCACGGTCTTCACGGTGTTGATGACCAAGTCGGACAGCCTGGCGGATTCGGCCTCGGGCAAGGGGTCCTGCCACGCGGCCAGCAATTGCATCTGCTGGACCAGCAGTTGAAGCGATGCACAGTCGGGCAGGCTGCGTGCCAGCAGTTGCGAAGCCAGGCCGCCACGCGAATCGATCAGTGCCAGCGGCACGGCCAGCACCACCAGGTCCACGGCCTCTTTCTGCCAGATGCGGTAGCCGCGCCGCTCGTCCAGCAGGAACAGCTGGCCGGGTTGCGCCTGCAGCCTCCTGCCCGCAACCGCCATGCCCGGCTCCCCGGATGACGCCGAGGCATCCGGTACGTCCGGCACGTCCGACAGGTCCGGCACGTCAGGTGCATCCGGTGCGAATACCTGGGCTCCACCTTTGGCATAGAGCACGCACAGCAGGCAGGGCGGGCCTGCGCGCTGGCCATCGGCATGCAGGCGCTCCATGCCATGTTCGGCCGCCATCTGGATGCGGTTGAGCACCACCGCGCCCACGCCGCGCGATGTCAGCACGGCCTCGAAGCGCTCGGGCTGCGCGACCAAGGGCGTGTGCGGCATCTGCGCCTCGCGGCTGGCATCGCTCCAGAACTGCGCTCGCGAAAGCGGCGCGATATGCACCGTGGACCAGCGGTTGTACGTCATACATTCCTCGCCCTGCGCTCGGCGCGCAGCCTCCTTTTGTGATGGGTTGCACGGAGAGTCGGCCGCACCCGAGTGTTGGGGCCAGGCAAGAGGCGGCAGGTCCACGCGACAGCATGAACCCAGGATTTTCGGGATTGCGGCCCGATCAGGCCATTGGATGATTCTGAAAATTCACCGGGGTGAATTCCTAGGCCTGTGCGCCGCACCAGCCCGGATCAGCCCGGATCAGCCCGGATCAGCCCGGATCAGCCCGGATCAGCGCATATCAGCGCGCGATGGCAGGCAGCCGCTCGCTCCACAGCGTGGACTGGTTGCGGCCGTTGCGCTTGGAGTAGTACAGCGCGGCGTCGGCACGCTCCAGGCAGCCCTGGGCCAAGGCATCGCTGCGCTGCAGCTCGTACACGCCCAGGCTGATGGTGATGCGCAGGTCGCCGGCCATGCCAGCATCGATGGCGCGCGCGGCAACGGTTTCGCGCAGGCTTTCGGCGCGGCGCAGGCCCACCTCGGCATCGGTGTCGGACAGCAGCACGGCAAACTCCTCGCCGCCCAGCCGGCCCACCATGTCTTCCTTGCGCATTTCCTGCGCCACCGAGGCCAGCAGCTCCTTGAGCACGATATCGCCCACCGCATGGCCGTAGCCGTCGTTCACCTGCTTGAAGTGGTCTATGTCCAGCATGATCAGCGTGGAATGCGCCACCAGTCCGCTGCGCAGATGGTCCAGCTCCATCGCCAGCCGCTCCATGAAGGCGCGGCGGTTGGGAATGCCGGTCAGCGCGTCGGTCAGCGCCAGGGTCTCCAGCTGGGATTCGCGCTGCTGCCGCTCCGTCGCATCGTGGAAGACCCAGCAGTGGCCGATGGAGCGATCACCGTCGCGCAGCTGCATGCCCTCGATCTCCACATAGTGGTCGTCGGGCAGCGCATGCAGGGACCGGCCAGCCACGGGCCCGGCACTGAGCACGCCAGCCACCGAAGGCGGCAGCAGCTGGATCAGCGCCGGCATGCCCAGCCCCACCAGGGCGGCAGGCGCCATGTCCAGCCGCAGCGCGGCCGCCAGCATGCGGTTGGCGGCCAGCACCTGGCGGCCCTGGGCGTCGGTGACCAGAATGCCTGCGGGAAAGCGGTCGATGATGGCCTCCAGCCGGTGCTGGGTCTCGGCCAACGCGGTCTCGGCGCGCCGGCGCGCGTCGGTATCGATCATGGTCCAGATGACGCGGCCGTCGTCCTCGTCGGGGTCCAGCAGCGAGCCCTGCATGTCGAACCAGTGGCCCGAGCCCGAAGGCATGCGCAAAATCCATTCCGTGCGCACCGTGCCGCGTGCGTTCAGCTGTGCGTAGAGCTGGCCGAAGCGCTCGGAGCTCTCGTCGCTGACATGCAGGGAGCGAAAGTTCACGCCGCCGGGCAGCCGGTCTGTCTCGATCTCGAAGGTCTGCACCGCGCGCTCGTTGGCATAGAGGATTTCGCGCTGGGGACCGGCCATGACGATCAGGGCGCTTCCCCGGTCCAGCAAGGCCTTGATGAGCCGGGACTGCTCCACGCGCTGCTGTATGTCGGTGTGCGTGCCCAGCATGCGCACGGGCTTGCCGTCGGCATCGCGCTGGGTGATTTCGCCGCGCGACTCCACCCACAGCCAGCTGTCGGCCGAGCTGCGCAGTCGCATCTCCACGCGGAAATCGGCCCCGGCCTCGGCATGGCGCTGCAGCCGCGCCAGCATCCGCGCCCTGTCCGAGGGATGGACCATGGCGCAGAAGGCGTCATAGGTCATGGGGAACTGCGCGGCCTCGAAGCCCAGCATCTGGTAGCAGCGGGCATCCCATTCCACATGGCCGCTGCGGCAGTCCCACTGCCACAGGCCGTCGCGCACGGCGCCCACGGTCAGGCGCAGGCGTTCCTCGCTGTGGCGTATGGATTCCTGCATGGCCTGGTCCTGCGTCACATCGTGCACATAGCCATGCCACAGCAGGGAGCCGTCTTCCTCCTGCTGCGGCCGGGCGTGACCATGCAGCCAGCGCAGCTCGCCTGCAGGGCCGTAGACGCGGTACTTGTGCTCCCAGACACCCTTGCTGCCCACGCTGGCCTGCACCGAGGCCGCCAGGGCCGGCAGATCCTCGGGGTGGACCCGCTTGAGCAGTTCATGGTCGGCAAACCTGGCGGCATCGGCCTTGGCGCCATGCAGTTCGAAGAATCCGGGGCTGGTGAAAGGGAACCGGAACTGTCCATCCGCGCCTATGCGGAACTGGAACAGCCCGCCCGGCACCTCCTGCGCCAGCCGCGCAAAGCGTCGCTCACCCTGCAGACGCATGCGCTCGCTGAGCTGGCGCTGGCGCGCCAGCCACAGCGTCAGCAGCATGCCCAGCAGCAGCACGGCCGTGCCTATGCCGTTGCGCAGCAGGCCGCGCTCCAGCGATGCCTCCAGCGGCTCGAAGATGGCTTTCTTGTCCAGCCCTGCACTGACGATCAGCGGATAGCCCTCCACCCGGCTCCAGGCATACATGCGCTGAACGCCATCGACGGACGAATCGGCCTCGTAGGTGCCGCGCTCCAGGGCCGGGGCGAACAGCGCCACGCGCACATCGGAGACCGAGCGGCCCATCACCTGCTCCTGCCCCTGCGAGCGCGCCAGGTAGGCGCCATCGGTGCGCAGCAGCAGGATGACGTCGTTGGCGCCATCGAAGATGGACTGGAAATAGCGCGAAATGTATTCAGGCGACAGCGACAGCACCAGCACGCCCGAGAACTGCCCCTGGCGGTACAGCGCGCGGCTCAGCTGTATGGTCCATTTGTGGGAGACACGCCCCTGCACGGGGCGGCCGATGAACATGCCCATGTTCTCGCGGTTGGCATGCACCTGGAAATGCTCGCGGTCCCGGATGGAGACCTTGGCAGCCCGCGTCTCCGCATCCTGCTGGAGATTGGAGTACACGATGTCCCCTTTCTCATCGGCCACGGCGATCTGCAGGAAGGTGCCGGCCGGGTAGGCGTCGAACGTGGTCTGCACGGCACGCCGGAACCCGTCGACATCGCCATCGGCAAAGTCGGACTCCAGGCCGCGCATGGTGTAGTCCAGGCCGGAGAGCAGGGTCTGCACCTGCACCGATACCGCATGCGACATTTGCCCCACCCGCAGCCACGACTGGGACTCGGTAAAGCTGCGCTGCGTGCGGTGGCTGTCCACCAGCACCGTCCAGTACGCCACCGTGGCCAGCAGCACGCAGCACAGGCCCACCCAGACGGCCACCGTGGTCTGGGTCAGCGGTTCTGCGTTGAGCAGGCGGGACAGGCTGCGGGGAGGCTTTGCGCGCATATCAAACATCATGTTGAGTCACACAGGCCCCGCGCCTTCAAGGGCAGTGGCCCGCAACAGGCCGCCGGGGGGCACTCCGACAGAGCGCAACAATTGTTTCACACACAAGCGCCCTGGTCTTATCAGCTCAATCCGATCTTTGCGACAGCGCCCAGGCCACGTGCTCGCGCACCAGGGCGTCCGGATGTTCGGCGCGGCTGGCCAGCGCCTGCTGCAATGCCGCGTTGCCGGTTTCACGCCAAGCATTGCCCAGCGCCACGGCCACATTGCGCAGCCAGCGCGCATGGCCTATGCGCCGGATGGGACTGCCTTCGGTCAGGCGCAGAAAGGTCGGCTCGTCCCAGGCAAAGAAGTGCACCAGCTGCCCGCCGGACAGGGCATCGCGCGCATCGAAGTCGGGCAGGCGGCTGGGCTGGGCGAACTTGTTCCAGGGGCAGGCCAGCTGGCAGTCGTCGCAGCCATAGATGCGGTTGGCCATCAGCGGCCGCAGCTCCTCGGGAATGGCGCCCGCGTGCTCGATGGTCAGATAGGAGATGCAGCGCCGCGCGTCCACCCGGTGCGGCGCCACGATGGCGCCCGTGGGGCAGGCCGTGATGCAGGCCGCGCAGCTGCCGCAGTGCGCGGTCACCGGCGCCGTGGGCTCCAGCGCAAGGTCCACATAGATCTCGCCCAGGAAGAACATGGAGCCCGCTTCGCGGTTGAGCACCAGCGTGTGCTTGCCGCGCCAGCCCTGGCCGCTGCGCCGGGCCAGCTCGGCCTCCAGCACGGGCGCGGAATCGGTGAAGGCGCGGTGCCCGAAGGGGCCGACTTCCTGTGCAATGCGCTCGGCCAGCTTCTGCAGCCGGTTGCGCAGCACCTTGTGATAGTCGCGCCCCCGGGCATAGACGGAGACAATGCCCTCGTCGGGCCGCTGCAGCCGCGCCCACTCCACCGCTTGCCAGGCGCCCGGCGCATCGGCAGGCGTGTCGCGCGGCAGGTAGTCCATGCGCGCCGTGATCACGCTGACCGTGCCCGGCACCAGCTCGGCAGGCCGGGCGCGGCGCAGGCCGTGGGCCTGCATATAGTCCATCTCGCCATGGAACCCTTGGGCCAGCCACTGCATCAAACCCGGCTCCGCAGAAGACAAATCCACGCCGGCCACGCCAATTTGGGAAAATCCCAGTTCGCGGGCCCAGCCTTGCATCAAAGGAACCAATTGACTGCTGCACAACATACTCCCTCGATTGTAGAAAGCGCCCAGCCGCAGGATGCGGAAACTGCGGGCCGTCGCTGGATATGGGGCAGCGAGGAAGACACGCAGCGGTTTGCGCAGCAGCTCGCGGACCATCCCGCGCTGCGCAACGCCTACGTCACGCTGCACGGCGACCTGGGCGCAGGCAAGACCACGCTGGTGCGGCACTGGCTGCGCGCACTGGGCGTGCAGGGCCGCATCAAAAGCCCCACCTATGCCGTGGTGGAGCCGCATGAGGCGCCGGACCTGGCTATCTGGCACTTCGACTTCTACCGCTTCGATGATCCGCGCGAGTGGGAGGATGCAGGATTTCGCGATATTTTCGCCAGCCCCGGTCTCAAGCTGGCAGAATGGCCCGAAAAGGCCGCAGCGCTTACGCCTGCGGCAGATATAGCTATTCATATCGAAGCAATCGACGAGACGCAGCGCCAGGTGACCTTGCTCGCCGGCACGCCCGTCGGACGCGCCGTGATCCAAGCACTCAAGGCATGAGCGACGCCAACTCCTCCTCCTATCCGTCCGGCCTGTCGCGCCGCAATCTTTTGCAGGCGGGCTCCATCGTGCTGCTGCTGGGCCGCCAGCACATCGCGCACGGTGCCACCATCGTGGCCGTGCGCGTCTGGCCCGCGCCCGAATACACGCGCGTGACCATAGAGTCCGACCGGCCGCTGGCTGCCAAGCAGTTCTTCGTGGACCAGCCCCCGCGGCTGGCCGTGGACATCGAGGGCATCGACCTCAATCCCGCGCTGCGTGAACTGGTGGCCAAGGTGCGGTCCGACGATCCCAACATCGCCTCCATCCGCGTGGGCCAGAACTCGCCCAGCGTGGTGCGCCTGGTGATCGATCTCAAGCAGCCCGCCAAGCCCCAGGTCTTCACGCTGCAGCCCGTGGCGGCCTACAAGCACAGGCTGGTGTTCGACCTGTACCCCGCCAAGGCCGTGGACCCGCTGGAGGCGCTGATCAGCGAGCGCCTGCGCGATGCCTCCGGCGACGATACCGCTGTCGCATCGGCACCGCCGCCTCCACCACCGCTGCCCCGGCCCTCAGGCCCCACGGCGCCAGCCCCCGATCCGTTGGGCGACCTGATCGCCCAGCACAGCAGCGGCTCCGGCGGCAAGACGCCTGCACCGCCCGCCGTGGTGGCACAGGCACCTTCCCCTGCCGCTCCGGCCCCGGCGCCTCGCCCTGCCGCGCCTGCGCCCGTTCCGGCGCCTGCCCCCATTGCCGCGCCCAACATCGCCACCTCGCGCCAGACCGACCGCATCATCATCGTGGCGCTGGACCCCGGCCACGGCGGCGAGGACCCCGGCGCCACCGGCCCCAGCGGCACGCGCGAAAAGGACGTGGTGCTCAAGATCGCCCACCTGCTGCGCGACCGCATCAACGACACCCGCATCGGCGGCAGCCCCATGCGCGCCTTCATGACGCGCGATGCCGACTTCTTCGTGCCCCTGGCCACGCGCGTGGAAAAGGCCCGGCGCGTGCAGGCCGACCTGTTCATCAGCATCCACGCCGACGCCTTCACCACGCCGGCCGCGCGTGGTGCCAGCGTCTTTGCGCTCAGCGACAAGGGCGCCTCCAGCACGGCCGCGCGCTGGCTGGCCAACAAGGAAAACCAGTCCGACATCGTCGGTGGCCTGAACATCGGTTCGCAGGACCAGCATGTGCAGCGCATGCTGCTGGACATGAGCACCACGGCCCAGATCAAGGACAGCCTCAAGCTCGGCGGCGCCCTGCTGGGCGAGATCGGCAACATGGCCAAGCTGCACAAGCCGCGCGTGGAGCAGGCCGGGTTTGCCGTGCTCAAGGCGCCCGACATTCCCAGCGTGCTGGTGGAAACCGCCTTCATCAGCAACCCCGAGGAAGAGGCCCGGCTGCGCAGCAGCGCCTACCAGGTGCAACTGGCCGACGCGCTGATGCGCGGCATCCGCAACTACTTCGCGCACAACCCGCCGCTGGCACGCAGCCGCTCCGTCTGACAGAGCCCAAAGGCACGAGCGTAGGGCACGGGCGACGCCGCCCGCAGCCGCTGTCGGACGGCAAAGACGCGACACTTCCGAGCCGCCCGGCGGCAGCTCGGGCAGATCTCCTACCGCTGCCGCAAGCCCTGAATGAGAGCATGCAAACATGTTCCACACAGTGCTTGCGCCATACGCCACTCACGGCGACAAGGCAGGCCGCCACAGGAGATGAACATGAAGACACGCCTTTATTCCATTGCCGCCGCAGCAGCCATTGCCCTGTTCTCTGCCGGCTGTTCCACCAATCCCAGCAGTGCACAGATCGGTACCGGCGTAGGCGCCGTGGCCGGTGGTGTCGTGGGGGATGCACTGTTCGGCAGCACGCTGGGCACCGTGGGCGGTGCAGCCGCCGGTGCACTGATCGGTAACGAGGTGGGCAAGCGCAACGACCGCCGCTGATCCCCACTCCCGCTCCATGAAAAAACCCCTTGCGCCATGACGGTGCAAGGGGTTTTTTCTATGCGCGGAAAGCTCAGGGGGCCGTCTTGGGCGCGCGCCCCGCGCGCCAGGCGCCAAAGATGGCGATCAGGCCCGGCACCAGGATCAGGCCCCAGATGATCTTCTCCAGGTTCTCGCGCACCCAGGGCAGGTTGCCGAAGAAATAGCCGGCTGCGCTGATGCCGAACACCCAGACAATCGCGCCGCCCACATTGAAGGCAGTGAACTTGCCCCGGTTCATCGCGGCCACCCCGGCCACGAAGGGCGCAAAGGTGCGGATGAACGGCATGAAGCGGGCCAGCACGATGGTGATGCCGCCATAGCGCTCGTAGAACGCGTGGGCCTGGTCGAAGGCGCGGCGGTTGAACCAGCGCGAGTCCTCCCACTGGAACACCTTGGGCCCTATGTAGCGGCCGATGGTGTAGTTGCACTGGTCGCCCAGCACGGCCGCCACCAGCAGCACGGTGCAGGCGATCGAATAGTCCATGAGCCCCACGCCGCACAGCGCGCCGACGATGAACAGCAGCGAGTCGCCGGGCAGAAAGGGCATGACCACCACGCCCGTCTCCACGAAGACGATGAGAAACAGCAGCGCATACACCCAGGGTCCATAGGCCACGACAAAGGCCTCCAGATGCTTGTCGATATGCAGGATGAAGTCGATCAGGAACTGAATGATTTCCAAAAGAGAGTCCTCCGCGGCGGGCGCCGCACCGGCCCGTACTGTACTTCGCCGACATGCCCCCACGGCCGAGCCGGAGCCGGTCACGCCATCGCACACACCGGCGCTTGCAGGAATCTACAAATGCTTGAAATCAAGCTTGTTTTGTTACACAACTTGATAAAACTCTACGAAAAACTCATGAGTGCGTCAGCTTTTTGCAGGCAAAGTGCTCCCATGCCGTCGGCAATGCCGGCCCGGCCTCACCACCATCGCCAAGACACAAGGAAGCAAGCCATGAACAAGACCCTTCGCACTTTCGCGCACAAGTCCGAACGCCAGTCCGGCTCCACGATGGGCCGCACCCTGGCCATCGCCGCCCTGCTGACCGGCGCGCTCGCGATGGGCGGCTGCGCCCACCGCCCCAACAATGCGCAACTGGGCACGGGCGTGGGCGCCGTGGCCGGTGGCGTGCTGGGCAGCGCGCTGTTCGGCACCACGCTGGGCACCGTGGGCGGCGCCGCGGCCGGTGCACTGGTCGGCAACCAGATGGGCAGCAACAGCGACCGCGCAGGCCGCCGCCGCTGACCCTGCAGCCACCCTCATTCAAAGAGTGCCCCCGGCTCCGGCCTTTGTTGCCGGGGACGCCTCTTGGAGCCGCTTTCGCGGCTCCTTTTTTTTGCGGGCGCCGGCGCCGCACACCCCATTCCCACAGCCCGCAAGCGGTGGATGCGAGCCCCTAGAATTGCCGCGTGAACGCATCCATCCCCTCCTCCGACACCCTCCCCCGCCGCCCCATCCGCGACCTGCCCGACGAGCTGATCAGCCAGATCGCGGCCGGCGAAGTCGTCGAGCGCCCTGCCTCGGTGGTGCGCGAACTCGTGGACAACGCCCTGGATGCGGGCGCCCGCCAGATCAACGTGCGGCTGCTGGCCGGGGGCGTGCGGCTGATCTCGGTGGAGGACGACGGCGGCGGCATCCCGCGCGATGAGCTGCCCGTGGCATTGCGCCGCCATGCCACCAGCAAGATCACCGATCTGCACGACCTGGAGACCGTGGCCACCATGGGCTTTCGCGGCGAGGCGCTGGCGGCCATCTGTTCGGTGTCGGAGGCGTCCATCCTCTCGCGCCCTGCGGGCCAGGACTCGGCCTATCTGCTCGATGCGCGCAGCGGCGAGCTGCGCCCCGCCGCCCGCAACCAGGGCACGACGGTCGAGGTCAAGGAGCTGTTCTTCTCCACCCCGGCCCGCCGCAAATTCCTCAAGAGCGACGCCACGGAGCTGGCCCACTGCATCGAGTCCGTGCGCCGCCATGCGCTGGCCCGGCCCGACGTGGGCTTTGCCATCTGGCACGAAGGCAAGCTGGTCGAGCAGTGGCGTGCCGCCGGCAGCATGTCGGATGAAGCCCTTGCGCGCCGCCTGGGCGATGTGCTGGGCGACGCCTTCGTGCAGAACTCCGTGACGGTGGAGCACTGGTCGGGCGCCGTCCACGTCACGGGCCGTGCGGGCATTCCCGATGCGGCGCGCTCCCGGCCCGACCACCAGTTCTGCTACGTCAATGGCCGCTTCGTGCGCGACAAGGTGCTGACCCACGCCTCGCGCAGCGCCTACGAGGATGTGCTGCACGGCCACAAGCAGCCCGTCTATGCGCTGTATGTGGAGATCGACCCTGCGCGCGTGGACGTGAACGTGCACCCCACCAAGATCGAGGTGCGCTTTCGCGACAGCCGCGAGGTGCACCAGGCCGTGCGCCACGCCATAGAGAACGCGCTGGCCGCCCCGCGCGCGGCGGCGGCCGCCGCCGCTGCCGCCGAGGAAGCCGCCCGCACCCCGGAGCTGGCCCCTGCCGCACCGGCCCTGTCTCTTATACACATCTGACGCTGCCGACGAAATGCGAACAGTGTAGATCTCGGTGGGCGCCGTATCATTAGAGAGGGGGGGGGGGGGGGGGGGGGGGGGGGGGGGGGGGGGGGGGGGGGGGGGGGGGGGGGGGGGGGGGGGGGGGGGGGGGGGGGGGGGGGGGGGGGGGGGGGGGGGGGGGGGGGGGGGGGGGGGGGG
>NZ_JAELTK010000117.1:0-14103 GCF_016428765.1 Delftia sp. ASV31 | reverse complement strand
TGGCATACCGATGCCACCGCAACTCGCCTTGTGCTTTCGCAAGCCGGCCACGGGCACGCCACGGACACGCCACACGTACGCCGCAGGTACGATGGCGCCATGCCCTCCACGCCCGACATGCCCCACCTGTCCCGCCTGCAGCTGTCGCTGCGCGATCTGCTGGCCCGCCGCCGCAGCGCGGCCCTGGCCACCCAGCCCGCCGACTCCCCTGCCCCCGGGGCTGGCGATGCACTGCCCGCTCCCCGGCTGTCCATGGTGCCCTGGGCCTGGAATGCGCAGTTTGGCTGCTTTGTGCTGCACGTCAGCGCACTGGCAGCGCACACGCGGGCCATGGAGCTGCACCCGGCCGTCAGCCTGCTGGTGTGCGCGGCCGAAGTGGACGGCGAGGGCGTGCATGCACTGGAGCGCGTGGCCATAGAAGGCGTGGCCAGCACACCGCCGCCCGGCAGCGTGCTGGCCGATGGCGCGCGCGACAGCTATGTGCTGCGCTTCCCCGAAGCCGCGTTCATGACCGATCTGGGCGACTTCCGCTTTGTCTGCATCACGCCATCCATCGCCCGGCACGTGGCGGGCTTTGGCGCGGCGCGCGATGTGTCGGCCCATGACCTGATCGAAGCACTGAGCATCCAGCCCAGCTGACTCACGCGCCCCGCACGTGGGCCGCGATCAGGGCGCCCGCCGCATCGCCCTGCCCCGCCACGCAGGCGCGTACATGGTCTTCCCACATCTGGCCCTGCTGCTCCACCTGGGCATGGACAAAGCGCTGCAGCATGCGCCGGGGATCGTCGCAGCGCTCATAGGCATACGGATCGCCGCGCGTGCACAGCGCCTTGAACTGCAGCCAGGCGGCCTGCCGCGTGACGGGCATGCCCTGCAGGCGCTGCCACTGGTGCAGCAGCTCATGGGCAAAGATGCCTGCGATCTGCGGATGCGACAGGCGCAACGGCTGGCGCGGATCGGACTGCGTGAAGAAGGCGCGCGGCATGAAGATGCGCCCGCCATTCATGGACAGCGCCCTGCGCGTATCGCCCAGCCGCCGCTGGTACAGGCGCAGGCGCGGCAGCAGCGCATCGAGCGAGGCGCCGAAATGCGTGCGCACAAAGGCCTGCTCCTGCGCATCCAGTGGCCGGCTCCAGAAGACCATGCTCAGCCGCCTGGCCCCTGCCGATAGCGCCGCGCCATGAAATCCACAAACGCGCGCACGGCCGGGCGCAGATGCCGCGTGCGCGGATACAGCGCGTGGTAGCTGTACTGCCCCAGATGAAAACAGGGCAGCACCCGCACCAGCTGGCCGCGCTCCACGGCCGAGCGCACGGTATGCCAGGTCAGTGCAGCAATGCCCCGGCCTGCGCGTGCGGCCTCGAAGATGGTGGCCACTGAATCGGTGCGCAGCGCCGTGTGCGGCTGCACCTCGGTCACGGCGCCCTGCCCGGACACCACACTCCAGCGCAATGGGGCCGGGCCCGCCGCAAAGGCCAGCGCGCGGTGCTCGGCCAATTGCCCGGGCGCCTGCACCACGCCCTGGCGCATCAGGTAGGCGGGCGACGCCACCAGCACCAGCGGCGAATGCGTGAGCAGCCGCGCCTGCAGCCCGCTGTCCGGCAATTGGCGGCTGATGCGCACGGCCGCATCCACGCCCTCGGCCACCAGGTCCACCAGCCGGTCGGTGCACAGCAGCTGCAGCTCCAGCTCGGGGAATTGCTGCTCGAACTCGGGCAGCCAGTCGCCCAGCTCGATGGCGCCCACGGCCAGCGGCAGCGTGATGCGCAGCACGCCTGCCACGCGTGCGCGGCGCTGCGCCAGAGCGGCCTCTGCCGCATCGAGCTGCTCCAGCAACTGCACACAACTGAGGTAGTAGCTGCGCCCCGCATCGGTCAGGCTCAGCCCGCGCGAATTGCGCTGCAGCAACTGCGTGCCCAGCTCCGACTCCAGCCATTTGACATGGCGCGACGCCGTGGAATGCGTCATGCCCAGCCGATCCTGGGCCGCCGTGAAACCCTGCGCGTCCACCACGCCGCAGAACACCCGCATGGCTTGCCATCTGTCCATTGCTCATGCACTCCTTTGGCGGGAATTGTGGAGCATGGACCGCTGATGCCGCCCAGCCCGCTCAGCGCAGCGCCAGCTCCAGGATGCCGTCCGTGGACAGCACATCGCCGAACACATCCTCGATCTCGGCCAGCGCGGCACGGTGCAGGCTGTCGGCGTCCACGGATTCGCCGTTGCTGCGCGTGATGGCACGTGTGGCCACGGCATCGCTGGCCACGACGACCTCGAAGCCCAGCGGCGCGGCATCGCGTGCGGCGCCGGCCACGCAGGCGTGGGTCATGAGGCCGCAGATGACCACGGTGGTGATGCCACGCGCGCGCAGCTGGTCGGCCAAGTCGGTGCCGACGAAGGCGCTGACGCTGCGCTTTTGCACCACGGTGTCGCCCGCGCGCGGCTGCAGGCCGGGGTGGAACTGGACGGTGCTGCCATTGACGGCGAACACGGGCGCACCTTCAGGGGCAATGTGCTGGATGTGGAACACGGCAACCTGGCCGGCATCGGCCCATTGCAGCAGGCGCCGGGCCTGCTCCAGGACCTGCGGGCCGCGCGGGATGGGCAGGCGGCCGCTGAAGTACTCGTTCTGGAAGTCGATGACCAGCAGCGCCGTGGCACCCCGTGGCAACTGGCTGCGTCCCGGCGCGCCGGACAGGGCGCGGAGGGTGGGATGGCTGGTGGATTGGGTGGCCTGGCTGGCCTGTTCTGCGAGGGACATGCAGTGCTCCTGAAAACGGGAAGTGGTTGATGCCTGCAGTCTAGAAACGCACAGGGCCCGCCGCAACGCCATGGAGCGGCCAGCATCTGTGCAGTTTCTGCACAGATCACCCATGCTTTGAAAAATGCCACATCTCAGTGATGGCGCATACGGCCTTGGGCCTTGCATCGCTCCAACCGGCCGCGTGCCGGTGAAGGTGGAGATGCCGCATTGAAACATGGCCTGCGGCCCTCCCGCTCAAGAAAGGGCCGCAGGCCGGCACGGCGCTAGTTCTGCAGCTGCTGCCAGACCTTGTCCAGCCGCTTGATGCTGACCGGGTACGGCGTGCGCAGCTCCTGGGCGAAGAAGCTCACGCGCAGCTCCTCCAGCATCCAGCGGTACTCCTGCATGCGCGCATCGATGTGGCCCTTGCGCTCGGCCACCAGGCGCCAGTAGCGCTGCTCCAACGGGCGCAGCTCGGTCAGGCGGCTGGCGTCACGCGCAGGGTCGGCGCGGTACTTGTCCAGGCGGCTGGTGATGGCCTTGAGGTAGCGCGCGTAGTGCTGCAGCTGGGTCCAGGGCGCGGCCGCGATGAAGTTCTTGGGCACCAGGCGCTGCAATTGCTGGGCGGCGTCGGCCGTGGCGTCAGGCGCGTTCTTGGTGTCCTTGATCTTGCGCTGCGCCGCCGCGTACTCGACCAGGATGGTGGAGGCCATGCGCGCCACCTCGTTGGCGATCAGCGTCAGCCGGCCGCGTCCGTCCTGCACGCGCTGCTTGAACTGCGCGTCGTTGGTGGGCAGCGGCTCCTGCAGGAAGGCGCGGTCTATGGCCACGTCGATGATCTGCTCGCGCAGTTCCTCCTGCGTGCCCAGCGGCATGTAGGCAACGGCCATCTTCTGCAGGTCCGGAATGTTCTTTTCCAGGTACTTGAGCGCGTCGCGGATCTGCAGCGCGAACAGGCGGCGCAGGCCCACGCGGTGGCGTGCGGCCGCAACCTCGGGCTCGTCGAAGACCTCGATGCCGACGGCATCGCCGTGGTCGATCAGTGCTGGAAAGCCGATCAGCGTCTGCCCGCCCCGGCCGATCTCCATCAGCTCGGGCAGCTCGCCAAAGCTCCATTCCTTGTAGCGGCTGTCGGCGGGCTGGCTGGGCTTGGCATTCCTGGCAGGCGTGGCCTGGTCGGGCTTTTCCGCCTTGGCAGCGGGCGCTGGCTTCCTCCCAGTTTCGGGCGCGGTGGCAGCGTTGGCAGCGGGTGCAGGGGCCTCCGTGACCGACGCCACCTTCAACGCGGCCAGCGCCTGGAAGGCGCCGCGCGCCTTGGCGCCCAGTTCGGCCTTGAGCGCGCCCAGGTTGCGGCCCTGGCCCAGCTGGCGTCCATGCTCGTCCGTGATTCGGAAGTTCATGAACAGGTGCGGGCTGAGCATGTCCAGCTTGAAGTCGGCGCGCTTGACGTCCAGCGAGGTCTCGTCGCGCACCTGCTTGAGCAGGGCATCGATCAGCGATCCCTGGCCCCAGCGCTCGGGCGTGGTGAAGAGTTCGGCCAGGCGCTGGGCGCTTTCGGGCAGGGGCACGAAGCGGCTGCGCGGGCGCTGCGGCAGGCTCTTGAGCAGGGCCTGGAGCTTGTCCTTGAGCATGCCGGGCACCAGCCATTCCACGCGCTCGTCGCTGACCTGGTTGAGCACGAACAGCGGCACGGTGACGGTGATGCCGTCGCGCGCGTCGCCGGGGCTGTGCAGGTAGCTGGCCGTGCAGTCCACGCCGCCGAGCTTGACCACCTTGGGAAAGGCCTGGGTGGTGATGCCGGCCGCCTCGTGGCGCATCAGCTCGTCGCGCGACAGGCGCAGCAGGTCGGCGTTTTCCTTGGCCGCCTCGCGGAACCAATGGTCGAAGGTGGCGCCGCTGAACACGTCCTTGGGGATCTGCTGGTCGTAGAAGGCGTAGATCAGCTCGTCATCGACCAGCACGTCCTGGCGGCGGCTCTTGTGCTCCAGCTCCTCGACCTTGCGCACCAGCTTGAGGTTGGCGGGCAGGAAGTGCCAGCGCGTATCCCACTGCCCCTCCACCAGGGCCTGGCGGATGAAGATCTCGCGCGCGGACTGCGGGTCGATTCGGCCATAGCTCATGCGCCGGCCGTTGTAGACCACCAGGCCGTAGAGCGTGGCGCGCTCCAGCGCCACCACATCGGCCTGGTTCTTGGACCAGTGCGGATCGAGCAGCTGCTTCTTGAGCAGGTGGGCGCCGACTTCCTCCAGCCACTGCGGATCGATGGCGGCGATGCCCCGGCCGTACAGGCGCGAGGTTTCCACCAGCTCGGCCGCAACGATCCAGCGCCCCGGCTTCTTGGACAGGTGGGCGCCCGGGTGCGGGTAGAAGCGGATGCCGCGCGCGCCCAGGTAGGCGTCGCTTTCATCGCCCTTGTAGCCCAGGTTGCCCAGCAGGCCGGACAGCATGGACAGGTGCACGGCGTCGTAGCCCGCAGGCTCGGTGTTGATCTTCCACTTGTGCTCGTTGACCACGGTCAGCAGCTGCGAGTGGATGTCGCGCCATTCCCGCACGCGGCGGATGTTGATGAAGTTCTGGCGCAGCAGCTGCTCCCACTGGCGGTTGCTGAGCTTGTGCGAGGGCTCGTCATCCGTGCCGGGACCGGTGTCCTGCGGATGGAAGGCCGCCAGCGCCTCGGCCGCCGGGGCGGCCACGCTCTGCCCGCCGCTGCGCTGGGCCACGGGCAGGAAGGCGGCATTGCGCGCCGATGGCTTGGCGGCAGGCGCCTGGGCCGTGGCCATTTCCTTGCGGCTCTTGGCCACCACCTTGCCGCCGCGCGCATCCTGCAGCCATTTCCACAGGCGCAGGTAGCCGCTGAATTCGCTTTTCTCGTCGTCGAACTTGGCGTGCTGCTGGTCGGCCTGCTGCTGGGCCTCCAGCGGCCGGTCGCGCACGTCCTGCACGGACAGGGCGGAGGCGATGACCAGCACCTCGGCCACGGCGCCGCGCGTGCGCGCCTCCAGGATCATGCGGCCCACGCGCGGGTCCAGCGGCAGGCGCGACAGCTCGCGGCCCATGGGCAGCAGCTCGCCGCGCTCGTCGACAGCACCCAGCTCGCCCAGCAATTGGTAGCCGTCGGCAATGGCGCGGCCCGAGGGCGCTTCGAGGAAGGGGAAATTCACCACGTCGCCCAGGCCCAGCGACTTCATGCGCAAGATGACGCCGGCCAGCGAGGAGCGCAGGATTTCAGGGTCGGTGAAGCGCGCGCGTGTGCCGAAGTCGGCCTCGTCGTACAGGCGGATGCAGATGCCGTTGGCCACGCGCCCGCAACGGCCCGCGCGCTGGTTGGCCGCTGCCTGGCTGATGGGCTCGACCAGCAGCTGCTCGACCTTGCTGCGGAAGGAATAGCGCTTGACGCGCGCCGTGCCCGCATCGATCACATAGCGGATGCCGGGCACGGTCAGCGAGGTCTCGGCCACGTTGGTGGCCAGCACGATACGCCGGCCCGTGTGGCTGTCGAAGATGCGGTCCTGCTCGGCCTGCGACAGGCGCGAGAACAGCGGCAGCACCTCGGCATGGCGCAGCACGGGCTGCTGTGCCAGGTGCTTGCGCAGGTGGTCGGCCGCTTCGCGGATCTCGCGCTCGCCGGGCAGGAACACCAGGATGTCGCCGCTGACGCCGCCGGACCACAGCTCGTCCACGCCTTCGGCAATGGCGTCGTTGAGGTCGTGGTCGCGCTTTTCCTCGAAGGGGCGCCAGCGCATCTCCACGGGGTAGGTGCGGCCCGAGACCATGATCACGGGCGCAGGCCCCTTGGGGCCTTCGAAATGCCTGGAGAACCGCTCGGCATCGATGGTGGCCGATGTCACCACCACCTTGAGGTCGGGGCGCCGGGGCAGGATCTGCTTGATGTAGCCCAGCAGGAAGTCGATGTTGAGGCTGCGCTCGTGGGCCTCGTCGATGATGAGGGTGTCGTAGGCCTTGAGCAGCGGATCGGTCTGCGTCTCGGCCAGCAGGATGCCGTCCGTCATCAGCTTGACCGAGGCGTCCTTGGACAGCCGGTCCTGGAAACGCACCTTGTAGCCCACCACATCGCCCAGCGGCGTGTTCAGCTCCTCGGCAATGCGCTTGGCCACCGAGCTGGCGGCAATGCGGCGTGGCTGCGTGTGACCGATCAGGTGGCCGCGCACCTGGCCCTTGTCGTCGGGCGTGGCGTTGACCTTGCCCCGGCCCAGCGCCAGCGCGATCTTGGGCAGCTGCGTGGTCTTGCCCGAGCCCGTCTCGCCGCACACGATGATGACCTGGTGCCGGTCCATGGCCTCCATGATTTCCTCACGGCGGGCGGATACGGGCAGGGATTCAGGGAAGCTGATCTTCAAAGGCATAAGGGGCTGGATTATCCCCGCGCCATGCCGGCGGCGCCACGCGGCTGCAGATTTCCATACGCCTGCCCTGTGCCGCCCGCATGAAAACCCCCGCATGCCAGGGCCTTCGCCAGTGCGGGCCGGCCGCATGCAAGGCATTGCGCACAATCGGCGCTCGCCTTGCCGCCCGCGCCCGGCGCTGGCCGCCTCACCCGCCTTCCTCGATCTGCTCCCCATGGTTTCTCTTGCCGCCCTCGTCATCCCGCTATTGGCCCTGTGGCTGTGGTGGCCCGTCCGCCTGATGCCGCGCCGCGCACGCCTGATGGCGGCCGTCGCCACGGCGGCCCTGGGCTGCACGCCCGCCCTGCTGCTGGTGCTGCTGCGCGAGGGCACGGTCGAGTACCGCACGCTGGCCTATCTGCAGGTGCCGGGCGGCTGGGTGCTGGCCCTGCTGCTGATGCTGGCCGTCTTCATCGTGCTGCGCGACGGCCTCTGGGCGCTGGCCGCCGTGGCCGGGCGCGAGGACTGGAAGCAGCGCCTGCACGCGCCGCTGCTCACGGCCGGCGCACTGGCCCTGGCGGGCCTGCTGTCGGCCTGGGGCGTGGCCAATGCGCTGCGCCCGCCCGAGGTGCACGAACGCACGCTGCGCCTGCCCGGCCTGCCCACCGGCCTGGAAGGCCTGCGCGTGGCCGTGCTGGCCGACATCCACGCCAGCCCCATCAACAACGCGCGCTATGTGCAGACCATCGTGGAGCGCACGCTGGAGGCGCGGCCCGACCTCATCGTGCTGCCCGGCGACATGGTGGACGGCGACGTGGGCAGCGGCCGCGCCAACGTCGCGCCGCTGGCGCAGCTCAAGGCACGCTACGGCGTCTGGGCGGCGCCCGGCAACCATGAGTACTACAGCGGCTACGACGCCTGGATGGCCGAATTCCGCCGCCTGGGCCTGAACCTGCTGGAAAACCGCATGCAGCTGATCGATGTGCAGGGCGCGCGCCTGGCGCTGTCGGGCATCGGCGATCCGGCCTATGGCCGCCTGTCGCGCCAGAACACCGACCCCTCCGTGGCCGAAGGCGTGCCGCCCGACATCGAGACCGTGGCCCGCCAGGCCAAAGAGGCCGGTGCGCAATACCACCTGCTGCTGGCCCACCAGCCCAAGACCGCCCGCGACAATGCGGCCCACGGCGTGGGCCTGCAGCTGTCGGGCCATACGCACGGCGGCCTGATCCTGGGCATGGACCAATGGCTGGTGGCGCCCGCCAACGACGGCTTTGTGCGCGGCGAGTACGAGGTCGGCGCCATGAAGCTCTTCGTCAGCGCCGGCGCAGGCCTGTGGGCCGGCTTTGCCGTGCGCCTGGGCGTGCCGGCCAGCATCGACCTGCTGGTGCTGCGCGGCGCCTGATCCTGCACCGGAGGGCGGCGTGGACGGCTACCGCGCGAACACCATGCACACCGGGCTGGCGCAGTGGGTGCTGGCCAGCGGGCGCCAGGCGTCATCCCGGGCATGGCAGACGATGCTGTCGCTGTCCTCGTTGAGCACATAGAGCAGGCGCCCGTCGGGCGAGGACGTGAAAAAGCGCGGCGTGCGCCCGCCCGAGGCGAAGCCGCCACTGGCGCGCAGCAGCCCCGTCAAAGGATCGACATCGAAGACCGCAATGCCGTCAGCGCCGCGATTGGACACCAGCACCTGCCGGCCGTCGCGCGAGACCTCGATGCCCGCCGCCCGGCTGTTGCCCACAAAGCGTTCCGGCAGGGTGGACAGGATCTGCAAGCCCTGCAGCGCCCCCGTGGCCGCATCGAAGCGGCAGGTGAGCACGGTGTTGTCCAGTTCGTTGACCACATAGGCGCAGGCCAGCGCAGGATGGAAGGCCATATGCCGCGGGCCCGAGCCTTCGCGGCAGTCCAGCCAGGGCTGGGGCGCAGGCACCAGCCGCCCGTGCTCGAAGGCGAAGATGAAGATCCGGTCCTGCCCCTTGTCAGGCACCAGCACGAAGCGCCCGTCCGGCGAGAAGGGGTTGAAGTGCGGCTTGGCAAACGGCTGCTCCTCGCGATGCGGCCCGGGTTGGCCCGGTAGCGCAAGCCGCTGCTGCACGGAGCCCAGGCGCCCGTCCGGTGCGATCGACATCACGGCCAGCGTACCGCCTGGCCCGCCATACCCCTGGTGGCCGTCGCTGGCAGCCGGCTCGCCCAGATGGTCGGAGACCACCAGTTGCCGTCCGCCCGGGGCGATGGCCAGGTGCACCGGGTTGCGCCCGCCGCAGTCCCGGGTCTGCAGCAACGCCAGGCGGCCCGTTGCGGTATCGCGTGCGAAGACGCTGACCTCATGGCCATCGCCATGCACGGTGTAGAGCCGGGTGGTGGCTGCATCGAGCGCCAGGAACGAGGGGTTGGCAAGCCCGTCCACGGTCTGCAGATGCTGCAGGCCGCCCGTGGCTTCGTCCACGCGATAGACGGTGATGCCCTCGCCACGTGCGTCGCGCTCGCGCGTGGTGCGCGAACCCACGTAGGCGTACAGGGGGCGCGACGCTGAGGTGCTCATGCCGATGCGCCCGCCAGCGGTGCGACGGCCGCGCCCTGAATGCCATGGCGCTGCAGCGCCTCGGCCACAAAGCCGCAAGCCTTGGCCTCCTCCACAAAGGCCGCCAGCACGCGCAGAGCTTCATCGCCCCGCCCCTTGGGCAGGCCCATGGCCTGCTGGATCACCATGAAGCGGCCCGGCAGCAGGCGCAGGCCCGGCAGGCGGGCGGCATCGGCCTCCAGTTGCTGCTTGACGCCGGCGGCCACATCTGCCGTCGATTCCACAAAGGTCTGCACCACGGCGGGCGAGGACACGGCGCGCTCTATCTGCGCATGCTTGAGCTCGCGGCTCAGGTACAGGTCATAGGCGCTGCCCTTGCCGACCACCACGGTATGCCCGGCCCGGTCCACCTGGGCGTTGTCGGTCAGCGGCGAATCCTGGCGCACCAGGTAGCTGCCCTCGATCAGCACATAGGGCGCGGTAAAGCCGATGCCCGCGCCGCGCACGGGGTCCACGGCGAAGAAGCCGAAGTCGGCCTCCTCGCGCGTGACGGCATCCACCGACTTGGCGGCCGTATCGAAGACCACCAGTTCCAGCTCCAGCCCCAGCTGCTGCGCAAGGCGCCGGGCCAGGTCGATGGACACGCCTGCGGGCTGGCCATCGGCCTGCAGCCGCGCAAGTATGGGATTGCCGGTGTTGATGGATGCGCGGATGCGGCCAAGCGGCGCGAGGGTGGACAGCAGCTGGGAAGACGGTGTCATGGATCGGTCCCGTGGTTGAAATCCGCCGCAGTATCGCACTGCCGGCGGCCGCCTCCCACGCCCTATCCACCCTCTCCCGGCGCCCCCGACCTACCCCTCATTGACCACCAACGACAGCGCATGCGCCTCGGTAGGCAAAGGCACATCCCAGCGCTGCAGCAGGCCGAGCAGGGCCGCGTTGGTCAGCGTGGTGTCGCGCGCGCGGTTGCGGGCCAGCAGGGTTGGGCGGCTGGCTTCCAGGTGCACGAGTTCCACGCGGGCGCCGTAGGCCAGGCACAGGTCCACGGTCTTGCCGCGCATCTGGCGCGACAGGTGGGTGGCATTCCAGACGAAGGGCTGGCCCGCGCGCAGTAGGGCCTTGGCCTTGTCCACTGCATGGTGGGCAGCGGCGCCCTCGTTCTGGCCGTGGCGCAGGCCCAGCTCCGTACGCGCATCGTCGAAGGAGACCACGGGCAGGTCGCCATGGTGGGCGGCCACCCAGGTGTTCTTGCCGCTGGCCGGCAGGCCGCACATGACGATGGCGCGCGAGCCGGCCTGCTCGTGCAGCGCATAGTCGGGATGCAGCTGCGCGCCCCGGAAGTAGCGCACCGCCGTCTCGGCCGAGGCAAAGCGGCGTGGCGTGCGCAGGCAGCCCTCTTCCAGCGCGAACTCGCGCACCAGCTCGATGTTGACCAGCACGGACGCAATGTCCGGGCAGATGCGACCGCGCATGTCGGCCCGCGCCAGCAGCGTGAGCAGGTGCAGGTCCACCTGCCAGGACAGTTCGCGCACGATGAACTCGGGCGAGTGGCCGCGCCGCGAATCGGCAAAGGCGAAGAACGGCACCTGGTGCACGGCGATCAGCCGGCAGATGGCCTCGCGCTGGTCCACGGGCGCGCCGGCTTCCCAGAGCATGAGCCGCGCATCCAGCGCACCGCGGCGCGAATGGCCGGGCTGGCCGATGCGGCCGTCCTCGCTCACCACGGTGGTCGAGCACTTGGCCACGTCGTGCAGCAGCGCGGCCAGGAAGACCGTCTCGCGCTCGGTGGCGGTGAGCGCCGCATGGCCGGGATCGGCCAGCAGCTCGCGCACCACCATCTGCGTGTGCGTCCAGACATCGCCTTCGGCGTGATAGACGGGGTCCTGCGGCGTGGTTTTGGCCTGCTCCAGCTGAGGGAAGGCGGCCAGGCAGGCCGCGAAGTCGGGGTCGGCGCCGGGCTGCGGCACCAGGGACTGGATCTGTTTCCAGTTCGTCATGGAAATCTCCTTGCGATGGGTCTGCGCTGCAGGCCTCACCAGCTTTTTGAAATATCGGCCGCAAAGATGTCTGCGCCTTCGCGCAGCCCGTTGGGGACGATGGGCCGCTCGCTGTGGTGCGAGCCCGAGTCGAGGATGACCTGCACGAAGTCCGGCCGCACGAACTTGTAGCGCGCCACGGTCTGGCCGTCCTCCTCCACCTTGAGGTACAGGCCTTCGGCCAGCTCGGAGCCGTCGGTCTGCCGCCAGCACAGCGGCAGGTCCAGCTTCTGGCGGGCCACCACCTGCTCGAAGGCCTGGCGCCAGCGCGCGCTGCGGCCCAGCGAAGGGGCCAGCAGCGCCAGCAGGTCCTGCATGCGCCGGGGCGCCGCCCCGCTGTAGAGCACGGGCACCGAGACCACGGGCACGCCGGCCAGCAGGGCATGGCGGCGCGGCGTGTCCAGAAAGCACTGCGCCGAGCGGTCCCAGATGTCGAACTCGCAGAACCAGTGCGGCAGCGCGTCGTAGAACAGCGAGTGCTTGGCGTACATCCACTCGCCGAACACCTGGTAGCGGTCGTCCAGCAGGGACAGCAGCGCGCCCTCATGGGCCTGGGCCCATTGCTTGAAGAGGTTGAACTGGCGCTCGCGCCCGCCGGGCCGCTCGCTGTCCAGGTAGTGGCCGCGCGACTGCAGCAGCAGCTGGCCGTCGCCGGCAAAGCTCAGCGCGGCGTTGGCGCCGTCGAGTTTTTCCTCGACGACGATGTGCCGGCCGGCCAGCCGCTCATAGGGCACGGCGTCGTCCTGGTCACCGGACTGCAGGCGCGAGCCGCGCAGGTGCGGCGTGCGGGGGTATTTGAGGATCTCGACGCTCGCAAGAAAGTGAGCGCCTTGGGCAATGGATGGGGTCATGTCGTGCTTTCCGAAAACGATGCAGCACCCCACGGCGCCATGCCGTGGAGCGGGAAAAGCCGACGACGACGCCAGGCGCCGCAATGCAGGGGATGCAGCGACAGCGCGGCCTGGCCCGTGGTGGCCGGGCCGGCAGGCTGTCGAAGGGGAAGATGGCAGGACTGTCGGGGCCGTCCGCAAACCGGACGGTCAGCCGCAAGCCCTCAAAAGGCCACGCACCGCAGCGCACACGCAAAAGACATCCGGGGCAAGGCCAGGATCAGCGTGTGACGAAGTCGTTCAGCAGGAAGCTGTGCGGCGGGGCATGGTGCACCTCGAAAGGGTGAGGGTGGATGGGAGGGGTGCGAGTCTATCGCCCGTTGCCCCGCAGGCACAAGCGGCTGCGCGCCATGCCGGGCCGATTGTTGGCTGCTAGCCACGCACGGCGGACTTGAAGGCGGCGCCCAGCGCATCCAGCGCCGCGCGCGGCCGGCCTTCGCGCACGCGGGTGTGCAGCAGCACGGGCAGGCGCGGCAGCGTGGGCAGGCCCAGGCGCGGGCCCACGTCCACGGCGCCCAGGGCCAGCATGCGCGGCGCAAGCGCGGCCACGCCCAGCCCCGCCATGACGGCGGCCGAGACAGCGGCCACGCCGCCGCCCACGAACACCTCGGTCCACGGCATGCGCGCCGAATCCAGCAGTTGCCCGGCCATGGCGCGCACGCCGCAGGGCTCGGCCAGCGTGGCCAGCGGCAGGGGCTCGCCCGCGCGGTGCTGCCAGCCGGGCGCGGCAAACCATCCGAAGGGCTCCTCGGCCAGCAGCTCGCCGTCGTCACGCCCGGCATGCGTACGAACGATCACCGTGTCGTACTCGCGCCGGTCAAACCCCTGCAGCAGCGGGCCGGACGATGCGATGCGGATGTCGATCAGCAGCTGCGGGTCCTGCGCATTCATGCGGGCGATCAGGGCCGGCAGCTCAGGCCCGGCCACGTGGTCGCTGATGCCGATGGTCAGCCGCTGGCGCGTGCTGACAGCCAGCGCCAGTGCGCGCTCATGGGCCTGCAGCAGTTCGCGCGCATGGGGCAGGAAGTCGGCACCCAGCGCCGACAGCTGCACATGGCGCGGCGTGCGCTCGACCAGCCGGCAGCCCAGCCGCTGCTCCAGCCGCTTGAGCTTGAGGCTGACGGCGGCCTGCGTGGTCTGCATGGCTTCGGCCGCGCGCGTGAAGCTGCCCAGCTCCGCGATGTGCACGAAGCTCTGCACGGCATCCAGGTCAAGGGGTCGTTGAATCATTGCAATTCATTATCACTGATATCAGAAATCATGGCTTTTCAAAATAGCTGGCGCCGCCTACCTTCGAGGCTCCCACAACGCAAAGCAACGGAGCCACACCATGCCCATGACCCGGATCAACATGCGCGCCGGCAAGTCCCCCGCCTACCGCCAGGCCATCTGCGACAGCCTCTACCGCGCCATGCGCGAGACCTTCAACGTGCCGGAGGACGACCAGTTCATGACCATCACCGAGCATGACGGCGACAACTTCCGCTACAGCGCCTCCTACCTGGGCGTGGCGCGCAGCGACGATCTGGTGCTGGTGCAGCTCACGGTCAGCAACACCCGCAGCCTGGAGCAG
>NZ_JAELTK010000116.1:0-14656 GCF_016428765.1 Delftia sp. ASV31 | reverse complement strand
TCCAAGGCCCGGCTGCAGCGGCGCGTGCGCCTGAGCGAAGGGGTGGAGCTGGCCGTCTGGGCCAATGTGGACGACGAGGTGCGCTACTGCCAGCCCGGTCACCACACGCTGTCGGTCTACCTGGCCGGGGGCGAGGGCTCGCAGCTCAAGGCGCGCCCCGAGGCCATGGGGGCGCCCGGGCGCATCTGCATCTTCACGCCAGAGGACGAATCGCACTGGCTGGTGCGCTCGCCCGTGCAGTTCCTGCACCTGTATGTGTCCGACCTGGCCTGGGCGGGGCGCGTGGTCCGCATGCTGGATGCCGAGCCCCGCTCGCGCACCTTGCGTGCGCAGATCTACGGGGATGATCAGGCCTTCCACGCCGGTGCCCGTGCGCTGATGCAGCTGGACTGGCAGGACCCGCAGCAGCAACTGGCGGCCGATGCCATTGGCCAGCAGCTGATGGACCGGCTGGTGCTGCAGTCCGCCACGCCGCGCCAGCTGCAGGCGCTGCAGCGGCCGCTGGGCGGGCTTTCTGCGGCCATGCGGCGCAGGGTGCTGGCCCATGTCGAGGCGCATCTGCATGACTCCAAGGCCGTGTCGCTGCCGGCACTGGCGAGACAGGCCTGCCTCTCCGAATTCCATTTCGCACGCATGTTCCGCCAGAGCATGGGCTGCACGGTGCACGAATGGGTGCTGCAGCAGCGCCTGGCACGGGCACGGCGCGCCCTGTCTGCGCGCAACGTGCCGCCGCTGGCCGAGCTGGCGCTGGATTGCGGCTTTTCCAGCGCCAGCCACCTGGTGCGCAGCTTCCGGGCGCATTTGGGCGTTACGCCTACGCAGTTCTCGATCTTTCAGCGCAATGCTTGAGAAGGATGGCCGGCCTCGCCGGCCTTGATCTGGCGCAAGCGTCTGTCCTTGCAGGCCGGGCATGGCTTGAAATTTGCCCTGCCGGTATCAGATAAATCGCAATGACCCTGTTTCAGGAGCGAAAAGAAACACCATGCGAATCGACAAACTGACAACCAAGTTCCAGGAAGCCCTGGCCGACGCGCAAACGCTGGCCCTGGGCGGTGACCAATCCAATATCGAACCCCTGCACCTGCTCGTGGCGCTGCTGCGCCAGGACGATGGTCCGCGCTCGCTCTTGCAGCGCGCCGGCGCCAACGTGGGCCAGCTGCAGGCCGCGGCCGAGAAGGCCCTGGCCGACCTGCCGCGCGTGCAGCACCAGGACCAGGTGCAGGTCGGCTCCGAGCTGGGCCGGCTGCTGCAGGCGACCGAGAAAGAAGCCCTCAAGCGCGGCGACCAGTTCATTGCCAGCGAGCTGTTCCTGCTGGCGCTGACCGACAGCAGCGGCTCTTCCACGCGCGCAGGCCAATTGCTCAAGGAAAGCGGCGTGACGCGCTCCAGCCTGGAGTCGGCCATCAACGCCGTGCGCGGCGGCCAGACCATGGACAGCGCCGAAGGCGAAGGCCAGCGCGAGGCCCTCAAAAAATACACCATGGACCTGACCGAGCGCGCGCGCATCGGCAAGCTCGATCCTGTGATCGGGCGTGATGACGAAATCCGCCGCTCCATCCAGGTGCTGCAGCGCCGCAGCAAGAACAACCCCGTGCTCATCGGCGAGCCCGGCGTGGGCAAGACCGCTATTGTCGAGGGCCTGGCCCAGCGCATCGTGGCCGGCGAGGTGCCCGAAAGCCTCAAGAACAAGCGCGTGCTGTCGCTGGACATGGCAGGCCTGCTGGCCGGCGCCAAATACCGTGGCGACTTCGAGGAACGCCTGAAGTCCGTGCTCAAGGAAGTGGCCCAGGAAGAGGGCCGCATCATCTTGTTCATCGACGAGATCCACACCATGGTCGGTGCCGGCAAGGCCGATGGCGCCATGGACGCGGGCAACATGCTCAAGCCGGCCCTGGCGCGCGGCGAGCTGCACTGCATCGGTGCGACCACGCTCGATGAATACCGCAAGTACATCGAAAAGGATGCGGCGCTGGAGCGGCGCTTCCAGAAGGTGCTGGTCGAAGAGCCTTCCGTGGAGGACACCATTGCCATCCTGCGCGGACTGCAGGTGCGCTATGAGGCCCACCACGGCGTGGATATCACCGACCCGGCCATCGTGGCTGCGGCCGAGCTGAGCCACCGCTACATCACCGACCGCTTCCTGCCCGACAAGGCCATCGACCTGATCGACGAGGCGGCGGCCAAGATCAAGATCGAGATCGACTCCAAGCCCGAGGTCATGGACAAGCTCGAGCGCCGCATGATCCAGCTCAAGATCGAGCGCGAGGCCATGAAGAAAGAAAAGGACGAGGCCTCGCAAAAGCGCCTGCAGCTGATCGAGGAGGAACTCGGCAGCCTGGAGCGCGAGTACGCCGACCTGGAAGAGGTCTGGAAGAGCGAGAAGGCCAGCGCCCAGGGCTCCGAGCAGATCCGCAAGGAGATCGACCAGATCCGCATCCAGATCGAGGAGCTCAAGCGCAAGGGCGACTTCAACAAGGTGGCCGAGCTGCAGTACGGCAAGCTGCCCTCGCTGGAAAAGCAGCTCAACGAAGCCCAGGCCAACGAGCAGGGGCAGGGCGGCGCGCCCGCCCACAGGCTGCTGCGCACCCATGTCGGCGCCGAGGAAATTGCCGAAGTGGTCAGCCGTGCCACGGGCATTCCCGTGGCCAAGATGATGCAGGGCGAGAAGGACAAGCTGCTGCGCATGGAAGACCGGCTGCATGACCGCGTCGTCGGCCAGGACGAGGCCATCTCGGCCGTGGCCAATGCCATTCGCCGCTCGCGCTCGGGCCTGTCCGATCCCAACCGGCCCACGGGCTCCTTCCTGTTCCTGGGCCCCACGGGCGTGGGCAAGACCGAGCTGTGCAAGGCGCTGGCCGGCTTCCTGTTCGACAGCGAGGACCATCTGGTGCGCATCGACATGAGCGAGTTCATGGAAAAGCATTCCGTGGCCCGCCTGATTGGCGCGCCGCCTGGCTACGTGGGCTACGAGGAAGGCGGTTACCTGACAGAGGCCGTGCGCCGCAAGCCCTACAGCGTGCTGCTGCTCGATGAGGTGGAAAAGGCCCATCCCGACGTGTTCAACGTGCTGCTGCAGGTGCTGGACGATGGCCGCCTGACCGATGGCCAGGGCCGCACCGTGGACTTCAAGAACACGGTCATCGTGATGACGAGCAACATAGGCTCTTTGCTGATCCAGGCCATGGTCGGCGAGGATTACGATGATGTGAAAGATGCGGTCTGGGGGGAACTCAAGAACCATTTCCGACCCGAATTCCTCAACCGCATCGACGAAACCGTGGTCTTCCACGCACTCGACGCGAAGAATATCGAGTCGATCGCAAGGATTCAGCTCAAGCTGCTGGAGCGTCGTTTGGAGAAAATGGACCTTGCGCTGCAGGTGTCCGACCAGGCACTGGCCGAACTGGCCAAGGTGGGCTTCGATCCCGTTTTCGGGGCCCGGCCGCTCAAGCGCGCGATACAGCAGCGGATCGAGAATCCGCTGTCGAAACTGCTGCTCGAAGGGCGCTTCCCGCCCAAGAGCACGATTGCGGTACATGTGGACCCGGTGCTGGAGCCGGGCGTATTCCGGTTCGATGCGGCAGACCCCGCCTGACGCACCGGGCCAGCCAAGAAAGGCTTTGCTTTGAACGATTTTGTCGCCACCCTGACCCGCTGGGCCGTTCGCATCCTGCTGATGCTTGTGGGCCTGGTCTTCTTTGTCAGCCTGCTGACCGCCGCGGCGCTGCTGGCCCTGGTCTGGGCCGTGAGAGCGCTGTGGGCCAGGCTCACCGGCCAGCCGGTGATGCCCTGGGCCATGCGCATGAGCCCGCGGGCGGGCTGGCAGACCGTGTACCGCTCCGGCTCCGAGTGGATGGCGCAGCGTCCGCAGCGCGCCTATGGCGCTGCCGAGGGCGGAGGCCGCCGCGCCGGTGCCGGCGTACTGCCGGGTGCGGGCGAGGTGACCGACGTTCAGCCCCGTGAAGTGCGCGAGCCCTGAAGCGTCTTGCTGCAGCCTTTACGCGGCCTGCGCATCTTCGTGCCCAGGCCGCGCGTGGCGGCCCGTATAGTCTGAAACCCTCGGGAGCCCGTGCAAGGCTCCCTTTTTTTTCCTGCCGCTGCATGCCAACATGTGCCGCGACGCATCCTTGGAATGCGGCGCATGCAAGTGTCTTCTTACCATTGAGCCTATGACCCAGCTGGATCTCCACCGCGTCTTCGACCTTCAGTACCAGGCCAGCAGGGCGCAGGTGGACGTGCCCCTGCTGGTACGCCGCGAACGCCTGCTGCGCATGCAAAAGCTGCTGGACGAGCACGGCCCCGTGCTGGCCGCCGCCGTGCAGGCCGACTTCGGCATGCGTTCGCCACGGCTGACCGAGATGGTGGAACTGTTCGTGCTGCGCAACCTGCTCAAGCACACGCTGCGCCATCTGGCGCGCTGGTCGGGGCGCCAGCGGGTGCGAACGCCGCTGATGCTCATGCCCGGCCGGGGCTGGATAGAGCGCCAGCCGTTGGGCGTGGTGGGGGTGATTTCCCCGTGGAACTATCCGGTGCAGCTGGCGCTGGGGCCGGCCATCACGGCCCTGGCGGCGGGCAACCGCGTCATGCTCAAGCCCAGCGAACTCACGCCGCACACCTCTGCTCAGCTGGCAGCGCTGGTGGGGCAGTTTTTCGCGCCCGAGGAATTCGCCGTCATCGAAGGCGATGTGAGCATTGCCACGCAGTTCTCGGGCCTGCACTTCGACCATCTGCTGTTCACCGGCTCGACTGCCGTGGGCCGTCGCGTGGCGCAGGCGGCGGCGGCACACCTGACGCCGACGACGCTGGAGCTCGGTGGCAAGTCGCCCTGCATCATCTCCTCCGACTGCGACCTGAAGGAGGCCGCGCTCAAGATCGCGCATGGCAAGCTCGTCAACGCGGGCCAGACCTGCATCGCCCCCGACTACGTGCTGCTGCCGCGCGGGCAGGAGGCGGAGTTTGCCGAGGCCTTCCGCACCGCGGCGCGGCGGCTGTTCCCGCGCTTTGCCGGCAATCCCGACTATGCGGCCATCCTCACCAAGCGCCACCTGGCGCGCCTGCGCCAGATGCTGCGCCAGGCCCAGGGCATGGGGGCGCATGTCGAGTGGATGGAGGATGGCGGAGCCGGCCAGGAGAGCGCCGACATGGCCTGGGGCGATGCCGTGGAGCGCCAGATGGCGCCGGCCCTGGTCTTCAATGCCACCAGCCAGATGCAGCTCATGCAGGAGGAGATCTTCGGCCCCATCCTGCCCGTGATCAGCTACGACAGGCTGGATGACGTGGTCTCGGCCATCAATGCGGGGCCCAGGCCGCTGGCGCTGTACTGGTTCGGCCGCGATGAGAAAGTGCGTGACGCCGTGCTGTCACGCACCATCAGCGGCGGGGTGACGGTCAACGACACCCTTCTGCACTTCGCCCACGAGAACCTGCCCTTCGGCGGCGTGGGCGACAGCGGCTGGGGTGCCTACCATTCGGAGCAGGGCTTTGCACGGCTGAGTCATCAAAAGGCGGTGTTCGTGCAGTCGCGCTGGTCGGGGGCTTCGATGCTGTATCCGCCCTATGGCGCAAGGTTCGACCGCATCATGGAGTTGATGCGCCGCTGGCTGTGAGCGAGGGGGTGATTTCTCGCCGTTGCCGGGCTTGCCTGCATCGTGAGAAATTGTCAACTGATTCCTTGCCAAGCCTTGTGTCGCGTGCGCCAGCTGCTCTTTTTTGGAGAGCACATAGCACATCCCAATGCCGAGGGCAAGAAAACGAGCACAGCCGTACTTGCGTGCATGGCTAAGAGCCGCAACGCACGCAAAAAGCGCGATTCCTGTGAAAATCACGCCCTTCTATTTTCACCTGTTTTCGTTTCGGTTTTTCCATGTCTAGTATCCAGGTTCGTCCAGCCACTCTCCGCGATGCAAAAGCGATTGCCCAGATCCATACTGCTTCCGCCATGGAGGCTTATCGCGGTCTGGTTCCCGATGACCAGCTCAAGAGCATGTCGTCGGTAGAAAAACGCCAGGCCTATTGGCGCGAAGCCATCGAATTTTGCGAACCCCAGGTTCAGGTCGCCATCGACGGCGACAAGATCGTCGGCTTCGTCGGTTTCGACCGCTCGCGCGATGAGAAGTCGCGCCAGACCACCGGTGAAATTTGGGCCATCTATGCCGCTCCCACGCACTGGAATCAGGGTGTGGGCGTGGCCCTGTGGGACGCCGCACGCGACGGCCTGCTTGAAGAAGGCTGCACCAATGTCACCTCGTGGGTGCCGCTGCGCAATGAACGTGCGCTGCGCTTCCATGAGCTCGCCGGCTTCAAGCGCGAAATGTCCACCGCCAAGACGGCCCAGGTTGGCGCTCTCAAGATCGAGGAAGTGCGGCTCAAGCGCGCACTGAACTGATCGATTCGCCCAACCATCCACCCATCACTCACGGAGCAGCAGGCCTTGTCCTCTTCCCAGAACTGGTCCCTGCTGCAATGGCAGGAGCACGAGGCCACCCAGGTTGCCCTGTGGCGCGCGGACAGCACCATGACCGCACCGCGCCGCATCGTCATCGCTGATGACAGCCTGGCCGCCGACAGCGCCTACCGCCTGGCCTGCGAAGGCCAGGCCATGCTGTGGCGCGGCGATTTCCAGAATGCCCGGCAGTTGCTGTCGGCCCTGGGCCGCCGCCTCGACAAGCCCGCACGTGAGACTTCCGCCAAGGCGCGCCAGCGCCGCGCCGGCAAGGAAGACGCCAAGCCGGTCTTTCCCCACGCCTTCCACCTGCACCGCCAGGCACTGGCGCAGCGTGCGCGCATCCTGTCCAGCGTGATGATCGAGCTCGATACCCGCTGGCACTGCGCCCTGCGCCGCGCACCGGACTGGAGCGAAGCCTGTCGCGAAGCCTGGGGCGAGATTCCCGCCGACCAGGGTGCGCACAGCGTGATCGTTCCCCTGCGTGAACTGCTGGGTGCCCTGGGCGCACATGAGTGGCGCAAGAAGGGCGTGGCCCTGGCCGTGCCGGGCATGCCGGAGTTCAGCATTCACCCGCACTACGGCGTGTTCTCCCCGGTGCGCGGCGAGTACCTGGATCTGGTGGCGCAGGCGCCCCTGCCGGCCGCAGCCCAGCAGGCTGATGCCGCTGTCTGGGATATCGGCACGGGCACGGGTGTGCTTTCCGCTCTCTTGCTACACCGTGGCGTGCGGCAGGTGGTGGCCACCGACCTGAGCGACCGGGCACTGGCCTGCGCGCAGGACAACCTTCAGCGGCTGGGTCTGGCGCAGCGCGTGAGCCTGCGCAAGGCGGACCTGTTCCCTGAAGGCCGGGCCGCCTTGGTGGTCTGCAATCCACCGTGGCTGCCGGGCAAGGCCAGCTCCTTGCTGGAGCAGGCCGTCTATGACGAAGGCAGCCGCATGCTGCGCGGTTTTGTCGAGGGCCTTGCTGCACATCTGCTGCCGGGCGGCGAAGGCTGGCTGATTCTGTCGGATCTGGCCGAGCACCTGCAGTTGCGCTCGCGCGAGGAACTGCTGGGCTGGATCAATGCCGCAGGCCTGCAGGTCCTGGGCCGCGAGGACATCCGCCCGCGCCATGGAAAGGCTGCGGACTCCACCGATCCGCTGCACGCGGCACGCGCCGCCGAGCTCACCTCGCTGTGGCAGCTGGCGCCGCGCTGATCGCGCGCGCGTCCACCCTTCGATTCGTCTAGGCGCCCTGTGCCGTCGCTGCCTCCTGGGGCAGCAGATGCCGCAGGCGCTCGCGCAGGGCATCGGCGCGCTCGTCGCCCGCATGTTCCTGCACGGTCTGCAGCAGCTGCAGGGCGGCGGCCTGCAGTGCCTCAAGATCGCGCGCCTCGCGCAGCAGATGGCGCAGCACCTGTGCCTTGTCCTCATGGCGGTTGGCGAACATGCGCTCGCACATATCGAACAGGTACATGCGTGTGCCGGCAAGATTCAGCGTGGCGGCGGGGCCGGGCGGGGTGGATTCCTTCGCAGCGGCCGGTGCCAAGGAGGGGGCCTGAGCACGAGCCGGGGGTGATGATTCGGCGGCTTGGCCAGCCAGGCGCTGCAGGTGGCCGCTGGCGATCAGTTGCTCGATCAGTTCGCCGGCCTGTGCGCCCAGGACCTGCTGCAACTGCTCCTCGGTGCGACCATCGGCCATCAGCAGCACCGAGCGCTCGCGCAGCGGCAGGCTGCGGCGGCCGGGCTGCAGCTCTTCAAGGGCCTTGGCGGTTTTTTGCAGCAGCATGGTGGGGGCAGGGAGTCCGACAAGCCCCGATTGCACGTTACATGAATGACCGTGGCGTGAAGAAGCCATGACAACTGGTCCGCCCGGTGTTCTGCGGCAAGCGCACAATCGCCTGCCATCGCATGGCCGGGCGCTGATTCCCAGGTGCTGGCGGCCGATGCCGGTCGCAGAAATATTGTTTGATCTGTAACAGGAAGACGGGGCGCAGGCCTCGCTACATAGGTGATGAGACTGTTGCTGGCGCCCATGGAGGGCTTGCTTGATTTCGTACTGCGCGATGTGCTCACGCGCGTGGGTGGCGCAGACCGCTGTGTCTCGGAGTTCATCCGCGTCACGGGGACCGTGCTGCCCGACAAGGTGTTCCTGCGCACCATGCCGGAGCTCAACAACGGCAGCCGGACGCTGGCAGGTGTCCCTGTGCGTGCGCAGCTGCTGGGCTCGGACCCGGACAGCATGGCGGCCAATGCGGCCAATCTGGCGCGCCTGGGTCCGGAAGGCATCGATCTGAACTTCGGCTGCCCCGCCAAGGTGGTCAACCGCCATGGCGGCGGTGCTGCGCTGCTGCAGGACCCTGAGCAGATCGCGCGCGTGGTGGGGGCCGTGCGTGCTGCCGTGCCGGCGGCCATGCCTGTGTCGGCCAAGATGCGCCTGGGTTTCAACGACACGACCCTGATGACCGAATGTGCCCAGGCCATGCAGGCCGGTGGCGCCTGCGAAATCGTCGTCCACGCCCGCACCAAGCTCGATGGCTACCGTCCGCCTGCCTACTGGGACATGATCCCGCGCATCCGCGAGTCCGTGACCGTGCCCGTGGTGGCCAATGGCGAGATCTGGACGGTGGAGGATGCGCTGCGCTGCCGTGAGCAATCGGGCTGCGGCGATCTGATGCTGGGCCGGGGGATCGTTGCCGACCCAGGCCTGGCGCTGGCCATTCGCGCTGCCGTGGAAGGCGGGCAGATGCCAGCAGAACATGTTGAAGCACAGGTGTTCTGGAGCGATCTGGTGCCGCAGGTCCAGCGTTTCTGGGACATGGTCTGCGAGGATCTGGAGCCGCGCCAGCGCGCAGGCCGCCTCAAGCAATGGCTGAACCTGCTGCGCCGCCGCTTTCCCGAAGCCGAGCAGGCCTATCAGGAAGTGCGCACGCAGACTGACCAGCGCGAGATCACGCTGTGGGTACAAGCGCTGGCGCGGCGCCAGGATTGGGCCGGGCTTTAGCGCGATCGGCCCGTCACAGCAGATGGTCGGGCGCCAGCGGGCCAATGAGCTTGAGCATCAGGCGCAGGCCCCAGCTGGCATCGGGCTCGCTGTGCTCGTCACCGCGCTCACTGTCTTCCGAGGCCCGCCACACCAGCTCGCCATCCTTGTCGAGCTCGACGCGCCAGCTGCCATCCTGCAGGCCCTCGTCAATGCTTTGCGTGGCCAGGCGACCGAACTCACGGCTGGCGATGAGCAGTGCAATCTCGGTGTTCTGCAACTGGGAGCGCAGATCCAGGTTCATCGAGCCGACTGCCACCAGATGCCCATCCACCACCAGCAGCTTGGAGTGCAGCATCGCACGCGAGGCGCCTGTCGAGCCGGAAGGACCGCCACCACCCGTGCTGCCAGAGCCGAATGCAGAGCGGACACTGGCCGCCGTGCTGCGCATCTCGTAGAGTTCAACGCCCATCTCCAGCAGTGCCTTGCGGTGGCGCGCATAGCCGGCATGGGCCAAAGGTGCATCGTTGGAGGCCAGTGAATTGGTCAGGATGCGCACGCGCACTCCGCGTTGCCGTGCGCCACGAAACGCCTCCATCATGTCCGGGCCCGGCACGAAATAGGGCGAGACCACCAGCAGATCTCGCCGGGTCTTGCGCACCAGGGCCAGCAGGCCATCGACCACCGAATCGGCCTCCAGCACCGGACGCGCCGCCTGGCGCAGGGCGCCAGCCGGCTGGCCCATAGGCAGCGTGCCGGCAGGCCTGGCCTGCGGGCTGTTCGGCGCGGGGCTGGCCTGTGCGGACGCATCCGTGCCAGCGCTTGTGATGGAGCCCGGGCCGTCATCCCTGTCCAGCGGAATCTTGGCGGGCTCATCCACCAGCACGGCCGCCGATGCCCAGGTCCAGCGAGCCTTTCGCAAATCCATGGGCTGCTGGTCCCAGATGATCCGGCGCTGTTCAGCCGTCTGGTCATCCGCCTTTGTCTCCTTCGGGGGAACGGCAGGTGTGGGGTCCTCCTCCTGCGCCTGGTCATCATCGCCCGCAAAGCGTTCGCGCAACTGCTTGAGTTCCTTGAGGCTGATCAGCGACTGGACGGGATAGGCGCGCTGGTTGTTCCAATAGCTGTCGAAGCTGCGCGACAGATCGTTGACCACCGGTCCCGCCGCCAGCACGTCGAGGTCCACGAAATTGCTGGCGCTGTCCGCATCGAAATACGCATCGCCCAGATTGCGCCCTCCGATCACGCCCATGGCGTTGTCGGCGATGAACAGCTTGTTGTGCATGCGCTGCTGGGCCCGCTGGAAATCCGTCAGCAGCGTATAGGCCCTCCCCAGCGCCGAGCTGCGCGCGCCCGCCAGGGGATTGAACATGCGCATCTCGATACCCGGCACAAAGGCCAGGCGCATGACCTGCGCATTCGCGCCCGTGCTGTGGAAATCGTCCAGCAGCACGCGCACGCGCACGCCACGCCGGGCCGCCTCGACCACGCCGCGCAGCAGGCGCTGCGTGCTCTCGTCGGCATGGATGGCGTAGTACTGCAGGTCCAGCGTCTGCTGCGCTCCCTCGACCAGTGCCAGCCGGGCGCCATATGCGGCCTGGGCGCCGGACAGGAGGGTGAAGGCGGAGGTTTGAGACTTGACGCTGGCAGGCCGCAATTGCTGAACCAAAGACCCCAATGGCGTGCTTTGCGGGGCTTCCAAGGCTGCAGTGACGGGGCGATCGACCTGGGAGGGCAAGCTGCTTGCGCAGCCGCAGACCACGGCGGACACCAGCAGGACAAGCGTGGTCCGCAGGCCTCGAAACAGGCTGGTGGATGGAAGGGGCTGTAAGTTGCGAGCGCCGGACATGATTCGAAGATTTGGCCCAAGGATCGGTCAATTGGGTGTCGGACGGCTGCGCCAGCCGGTGGTCCAGGAAGCCGCTGTTCGCGTCAGAAGCTGGCGCGGTCCACAACACGGGCCACAACGCGCAGATCTGGCCCGATGCGTTGCACATCATGCAGTGCCAATGCAAGGGCCTCGGACAGCGCGTCCAGCGGCCCGAAACTGGCGATGCCCATGCCACCCGTGCCCAGCAGCTTGGGGGCCAAGTACAGCAGCAGTTCATCGACCAGCCCCTCGCGTACCAGCGAGCCATTGAGCTTGAAGCCGGCTTCCACATGCAGCTCGTTCGTGCCGCGCGCCGCCAGGTCACGCAGCATGGCGCACAGGTCCACCTTGCCGTGCGCGTTGGGCATGGGAATGACGGTCGCGCCCAGGTCCTGCAGTGCACTGGTTTTCGATGCATCCCGGCTGCTGGTGTATATCAGGCAGCCGGCCGGGGCCTGGAGTACATGGGCGGTGAGCGGCATGTCCAGCCGGCTGTCCACAACAGCGATGCGCGGCTGGCGCGGCGTAGCCACATCCCGCACGTTCAGGCGCGGATCATCTTCCAGCACCGTGCCTATGCCCGTCAGTATGGTGCATGCCCTCGCACGCCAGGCATGGCCATCGGCGCGAGCCTCTGACGACGTGATCCATTGGCTGGTGCCGTTGTGCAACGCGGTTGCTCCGTCAAGGGAACTGGCTGCCTTCATGCGCACCCACGGTATGCCGCGCAGCATGCGGCTGAAAAAACCGATGTTCAGTTCCCGGGACTCGTCTGCACCCGGCCCCACCACCACATCCACGCCTGCCGCGCGCAGGCGCGCGAAGCCTTGGCCGGCGACCTGGGGATTGGGGTCCATCAGTGCGCCTACCACCTTGGCAACGCCGGCGGCGATCAGGGCATCGCAGCAGGGGCCAGTACGGCCCTGGTGCGAGCAAGGCTCCAGCGTGACGTAGGCGGTGGCTGCGCGCACATCCTCGCCTCGGGCCACGGCATCGCGCAGTGCCATCACTTCGGCATGCGGGCCGCCAGCCTGCTGAGTGAACCCTTGGCCTACGACTCTGCCATCAGGTGCCACCAGCACGCAGCCCACGCGCGGATTGGGAGAGGAAAGAAAAAGCGCCTGGGCGGCGAGCCCAAGCGCTTGGTGCATGTGTGGCACGGTGTTTGTCATGGTGCCTGGATGGTAACGCAGCGCCTGTGCGGGGCCTATTTGTTCCAACAGTCGGGGTCGTAACCTGTCTCACCCTGCTTCTTGCCGTTCGCGCCGCGCACGCCCGCCTGGTTCAGGGTGAGGTTTCCGCATTTGTCCTTTGTTTGCGCTCCCTGGGCCGTGGCAGTCAGCGTGTAGCTGGCACCATCAGTAGAGGTAATGCCGACTGTATAGCGACCCGAGGGGATTGTTGTCAAAGATGTGGGGAAGGCTGCGGTCAGCGGATACGTTCCGGTGGCGGTGGCCGAGCGTTCAAGCCATTGCGCAGCCTGCATCAGCGCGGCCTTGCCTTCTGAGCGGTAGCCTCGCAGCACATAGGTGTTGTAGCTGGGCAGGGCGATGGCGCTGAGAATGCCGATGATGGCGACGACAATCATGACCTCAATGAGCGTGAAGCCCGAAGCGCGTTGTGGTTTCATGGTCTGACTCTGTTGGCAGTGGCGCTCAGCGCAGCTGGCGCCAGTTGGGGCGAAGGGCTGTTTCCGGCATCTTTAGGAAGATGTCATTCCTGCCGTCCGAGCCGCGCCGGATTTCCGAGTTCTTGTTGAAGGTCTTGCTTTCGGTGGTGGAGGCGTCGAGGCGCGAGACCGCAGCATCGGAAGTCTGACCGTATACGCCATCGCCATTTTGATCGATGATTTTCACGCTGGGCCGCTTGCCATCCATGATGTTGAGGAATGTCCGGAACTTTTTGGTGTCCGTGGAGGCCGGCGCACAGGACTCCTGCTCTATGCTACCGCCCGAGCCGGGGATGGTAGATATCACTTCGACAATATTGCTGCCATCGTAGAAAGAAAGTGGCTGCAGCAGGCGTTCGCCCGTTTCGGGAAAGTTCAGATACCAGCCTTTTTTCTCAGTGAAATCCACATCGTTCTGGCTGACGTTCCACATTTTTCTGTTGGCATAGATGCCGGCGCCCGACACCATGTTTGCCGTATCCACGGTCTGAGCCTGCAGATTCTCCGTGCCGACACCCACAGGCGCGGGCGTGACACTGCTGGTGTCGACCACGATCTTGCCCGACTCCAGCTTGTACTGGGTATTGTCGAGCACGGAATAAAAAGTCTGGACCGTAGTGTCCGTACGATCAGCCTCGGTGATGCTGCGGCCGGTGCCGTACGAGACCATCATGCCGCGCACACCGCGAGAATTGACTTTGACGATGGGTGCCACGGTGATGGGTTGGAGGCTGCTCGAACCTGCCTGTACATACTTGGCTATGTGCAGGGGGCTGCCGTCCAGGGCTACTCCCCAATTGTCGGCATTTCCGGAACTGAGATCGAATTTCCAGAGGTTGCCTTTCAGGTCTCCTGCATAGGCGATGTCGGGCGAACCGTCGCCGTTCAGATCCACCAGACGTGGCGCGGACAGTCCATTGGCCGTGGAATTGGAACGTGCGGTGGCAGTGGAGTTGTTGGTGAGTTCGCTGTTGCGCGCGGCGGCGGCAATGCTCTTGACGCTGCGGTCGGAGCCGCTCAGATACTGGATAAGAAGAACGGGGCGTTCGTTGATGCTGTTGTAGCCATTGCCCATGACGACGGCCCAGCGACCGTTATTCATCAATGTGATCTGGTTGCTGAAATGCGGGGCGGTATCGTCTGTGACCGGCGTTGCGAAGATATGGCCTATGTCTGCATTGATGGTGTTGACGTCATAGGCATCGAAAGGGCTGGCCGTGTTGTCCACCAGGGTCAGGCTGGAGGCATTGGCCTTGGTGAAGTTGTTGGCAACGGCATTCGTTGAGGTCCCGTCAGGGCTGCCCGGCTTGGTGACGTCCAGCACGTAGTATCCGCGACCGCCCGCACCCAGCGATCCGACCAGCACGGTGCGCCAGTCGGGCGTGGTGGTGTCGCCCACGTCGATGTCTCCGGTAAAGGGTGATCCATCGACAAAATAAACGTGGTTGTAAGCCGGCTTGGTGAGTTCAGGCAGGTTTCGGATCACTCCCTTGGGGATATAGGCGATTTTTTCGGCGCCCGTCAGGGCAGAGAATCCATGCAGCATTCCGTCATTACCCCCGACATAGATCATGGGCAGACGGTTGGCCATACTTTTTGCCTGTCTCTTATACACATCTCCGAGCCCACGAGACGCTGACGTTGATCGCGTATGCCGTCTTCTGCTTGAAAAAGGGGGGGGGGGGGGGGGGGGGGGGGGGGGGGGGGGGG
>NZ_JAELTK010000115.1:0-14673 GCF_016428765.1 Delftia sp. ASV31 | reverse complement strand
CCCCCCCCCCCCCCCCCCCCCCCCCCCCCCCCCCCCCCCCCCCCCCCCCCCCTTTTAGATGTGTATAAGAGACAGGGACAGGACTGCTTCGTCAACTGACTCGCCGTGATTGTCTGAACGTAGCGCGCAGCGCGAAGTGAGTTTCACGGCGAACCCCGCAACCGCCACGACGCAGGTTGCCCCGTAGCGAAGCGAAGGGGACGCGGGCATTTGGGCGCGTTTCTTTGCCTCCTTTCTTGTCGCGCGACAAGAAAGGAGGTCGGCCGCCGGGCCGAAACCCGGCCTCGAAAAACAACCGCCCGGCAGGGACCCCAAAAGAGTCGGGATGCAATACTGAGTACCTGCCAAGCCAGCTCATTGCCCAACCACTTCAACCCTGCGACTGCGGATTCGCAAACCCCGCCACCTGCTCGTAATGGCGGGCAATGGCACGCAGCTCGTCCTGGCTGATCAGCTCGTCGATATGGCCGAAGGGCTGCCCGCCGCTGAGTTCGTCCGCCTTCATGATGATGAAGTCGGGCGGCGTGGAGCGGTTGGTCAGCACCACCTGGCTGGTGGCGGGCAGGCGGCTGGCCTCATAGGCGGCCAGCAGCGCCAGCGGGTCGCCTTGCGGGTCGGCGGCCAGCAGGTCGGCCAGCACCCGCGCATCGCGCATGGCCTGGGCCGAGCCGTTGGAGCCGCGCGGATACATGGGGTGGGCGGCATCGCCCAGCAGGGTCACGCGGCCGAAGCTCCACTGGTCCACGGGGTCCTTGTCCACCATGGGGTACTCGAAGATGGTCTCGGCCGAGCGGATCAGGGCCGGCACATCCAGCCAGTCGAAGCTCCAGCCGCCAAAAATCTCCAGCACATCCTCCATGCGCCCGGCGCGGTTCCAGTCATTCATGCGCATCTGCGGGTCGCGGATCTCGGCCACCCAGTTGATGCGCTGCATGCCCTGGCCGTCGACGTTGTCCTCGATGGGATAGATCACCATCTTGCCGGTATCGACCGAGCCGATGCGCAGATAGCTCTTGCCCGTCAGGATGGGCTTGAAGCGCGAGACGCCGCGCCAGGTGTTGATGCCGCCGAAGGCCAGCTCCTCCTGCGGATAGAACTGGCGCCGCACGGCGGAGTTGACGCCATCGCAGGCCACGACGATGTCGGCCGTGGCGGACGGCGGCACATGGCCCTGGGCATCCGGCGCGAAATGCACGGTGGCGCCATGGGCCGACTGGTCCACACGAACACAGCGGTGGCCCGTGTGCACGGCACCCGGGCCCAGGCGCTGCACGGCGGCCTCGAAGAGAACGCGGTGCAGGCGGCCCCGGTGTATGCCCAGCTCGGGCAGCTCGTAGCCGGCATGGCGGCCGCGCGGCTCGCGGTAGACGAACTGGCCGTAGCGGTTGAAGAACACGCTTTCCAGGTTCTCGATCGCCAGGGCCTCCAGCTGCGGCTGCAGGCCCAGGTCGCTGAGCTCGCGCATGGCATGCGGCAGCAGGGTAATGCCCGCGCCGATCTCGCGGACCTCGGGCACGGCCTCGAAGACTTCACAGGCAATGCCTCTTTGATGCAGGGCCAATGCCAGGCACAGGCCTCCGATGCCGCCTCCCACGATCGCTACTTTCATCCGCTGACTCCCCATGCTTTCTCCTGGGGCGCTGTTGGCGCCCGCCCCGCCTACTCGGCGGTAATCCCCCGCGCCTTGACCAGATCGGCCCAGCGCCGGGCGTCCTTTTGCACCAGGGCCTTGAACTCGGCCGGCGTGCTGCCGGCCGGATCCATGCCCTGGGGCGCGAAGGCATGCCGGACTTCATCCGACGCCAAAATCGCGCGGATCTCGCGATTGAGGGCATCGACCTGGTCCGCCGGCATGCCGGCCGGCGCAAACACGCCGTACCACATATCCACGTTCACATCGCCCGCCTTGGCCTCCTTGAGCGTGGGCACATCGGGCAGCAGCGGGTGGCGCTGGTGGCTGCCAATGCCCAGCGCTTGCAGCTTGCCGGCCTTCACGTGCACCAGGGCCACGTGAATGGGCAGGAACATGCACTCCACCTGGCCGCCCAGCAGGTCCGTCAGCGCCGGCCCTGTTCCGCGATACGGGATGTGCGTGATCGACACCCCGGCCGTGCTCTTGAAAAGCTCCATCGCCATATGGTGCGGAGTGCCCACTCCCGGCGACGCGTAATTGATGCGGCCCGGCGAGGCCTTGGCGGCCTTGACCAGATCGGCCGCCGTCTGATAGGCCGAGGCCGTGGGCGTCACCAAAATCAACTGCCCCCAACTGGTCAGCGTCACAGGTTCGAGGTCTGTCAGCGGATTGAATGGCAATTTGGGATACAGCGATGCATTCATCACCAGGGTATTCACTGTCACCAAAAGCGTCTGGCCATTGGCGGGCGAGCGCACAACGGCCTCGGTGCCGATATTTCCAGAGGCGCCCGGCTTGTTCTCCACCACCACGGGCCGGCCCTGGCGCTTGGCCAGCAAAGGTCCGATGGTTCGCGCTATCGTGTCGATTCCAGTCCCCGGAGTGAAAGGCACAATCAATTTCAGAGGCACACTCTCGGTACTGGCGATGGCACCTGCTACGGGTAAACCCAATACTCCCAATCCGCTCGTCTTCAAAAATTGCCGTCTGCCAACAAAATTTCGCATGTAGACCTCTTTTGTAGTTAGCATGCAAACGCATGGTAATCATGCACCAAAATGGGCACAATTGGTGGAAATCGAATGAATACTGGACACTTCTGCAAGAATACTAGACGCATATGGACACGATGACGCCTGCACCACTGCCGCTATATCAGCGCCCTGGCTTTTTGCTGCGGCGCGCCCACCAGATTTCGGTCGGCATTTTTGAAGAGCAATGCCGCCCCCTGGGACTGACGCCGCCACAGTACGGCGCCCTGGTGCTGATCGACGCATCCCCCGGCTCCGACCAAAGCTCCCTGGCGCGCGCCATGGGCTTTGACAAGGTGACCACGCTGCGCCTGGTGCGCGGGCTGGAAGAGCGCGAATACGTGCACCGCGCCCTGAGCACGCGCGACCGCCGCCAGCACGAACTGACGCTGACCGACAAGGGCCGCGCCCTTCTGGCCGCCAGCGTGCCGCTGGTGGACCAGGCCTACCACCGCCTAGTGTCCCCGCTGGAAGACGGCGAGCTGCAGGAGCTGCTGCGCCTGCTGGCCAAGCTGGAGTCCGGCCTGGGCGCCAATGCCCGCGTGAAGCTGGAGCCGCTGCGCAAGCCCGGCGCCCGTGCCGTTCAGACCCCGGCTCCTGTGGCTGCTCCTGCCGACGACGCCCGCCTGCCGGCCACCGGCACGGACTGAGCCGCTGATCGCCTGAACCAGCATGGCCTGCGCCTGCCGCAGGCCATGCTCTTTTTTGCGCCAGCCTGTGCGAAAACGCACATGAAGACTGCACATATCTCCATTGCTTGCGAAAAACCGCACAGCTACCATGCGATGAACGCCCGGCGCACGCATGCCGGGCTGACACCACCGCAACAGGAGACAAGCCATGAATGCATCCACGTCCGCCAAGGTTTTGGCGCCCACGGTCAAGCTGCTGATCAACGGCAAGCTGGTCGAATCCCAAAGCACCCAATGGCGCGATGTGGTCAACCCGGCCACGCAGGAAGTGCTGGCCCGTGTGCCCTTTGCCACGCCCGACGAGGTCAACGCCGCCGTCGCCAACGCCAAGGAAGCCTTCAAGACCTGGCGCAAGACCCCCATTGGCCAGCGCGCCCGCATCTTCCTGAAGCTGCAGCAACTGATCCGCGAGAACATGAAGGAGCTGGCCGCCCTGCTGACCGCCGAACAGGGCAAGACCTTGCCTGACGCGGAAGGCGATGTCTTCCGCGGCCTGGAAGTGGTGGAGCATGCGGCCAACATCGGCTCGCTGCAGCTGGGCGAGCTGGCCAACAACGTGGCCAACGGCGTGGACACCTATTCCGTGCTGCAGCCCCTGGGCGTGTGCGCGGGCATCACCCCCTTCAACTTCCCGGCCATGATTCCGCTGTGGATGTTCCCCATGGCCATTGCCACGGGCAACACCTTCGTGCTCAAGCCCTCCGAGCAGGACCCCATGGTCACCATGCGCCTGTGCGAGCTGGCGCTGGAAGCCGGCATTCCGCCCGGCGTGCTGAACGTGGTGCACGGCGGCGAGGACGTGGTCAACGCCATCTGCGACCACCCCGATATCAAGGCCATCAGCTTCGTGGGCTCCACCAAGGTCGGCACCCATGTCTACAACCGTGCCAGCCTGGCCGGCAAGCGCGTGCAATGCATGATGGGCGCCAAGAACCACGCCATCGTCATGCCCGACGCCAACAAGGAGCAAACGCTCAATGCCCTGCTGGGCGCAGCCTTCGGCGCGGCAGGCCAGCGCTGCATGGCGCTGTCGGTGGCCGTGCTGGTGGGCGATGCACAGAAGTGGATTCCCGAGCTGGTGGAAAAGTCCAAGACCCTCAAGGTCAGCGGCGGCACCGAGCCCGGCACCGACGTAGGCCCGCTGGTGTCCTGCGCGGCGCTGTCGCGTGTGGAAAGCCTGATCGAACGCGGCCTGGCCGACGGCGCCAAGCTGGAACTGGACGGCCGCAAGCCCCAGGTGGCCGGCTACGACAAGGGCAACTTCGTCGGCCCCACCGTGTTCAGCGGCGTCAAGCCCGGCATGAGCGTGTATGACCAGGAAATCTTCGGCCCCGTGCTGTGCCTGGCGGCTGCCGACAGCCTGGACGAGGCCATAGAGTTCATCAACGCCAACCCCAACGGCAACGGCACGGCCATCTTCACGCAGTCGGGCGCTGCGGCGCGCAAGTTCCAGGAAGACATCGACGTGGGCCAGGTCGGCATCAACGTGCCGATTCCCGTGCCGGTTCCGCTGTTCTCCTTCACGGGCAGCCGCGCCTCCAAGCTGGGCGACCTGGGCCCCTACGGCAAACAGGTCGTGCTGTTCTACACGCAGACCAAGACCGTCACGGCGCGCTGGTTCGACGACAGCACCACCAGCCAGGGCGTGAACACCACCATCAGCCTGCGCTGATGAATGGGTGGGCGGGCCTGGATTGATCCGGGGCAGGCCCCGGCTCTGGGATGATGGCGGCATGCGTTTTCCAATGACCGCCTCCCTCCTCTCCCGGAGCCTGGGTGCCGCCTTGCTCACCGCCCTGGCCGCCCTGCCCCTGACCCTTCACGCGCAGGCCGGTGCAGCCTGCGACCCGGCCTCCACCGCCGCCGCCAGCCGCAATGCCTGCGCGGTCCAGGCCTTCCAGGAGGCCGACACCGCGCTCAACATCCGCTACCTGGACGTCATGCAGCAACTGCCCCAGGGCAAGCGCACGGGCCTGCGCCACGACCAGAACGGTTGGATCAAGGGCCGCACGGCACGCTGCAAGGCCGCCACGCGCGACAGCGAAACCCAGCCCGAAGGCCCGCGCCTGTACCACGAATGCCTCACGGCCGCGACACAGGAGCGCATGCAGGCGCTGGAGCGCTGGCTGCAGCACTGACCGCCGCACGCCCCCACAGCCACCGACAGGCGCCCACAGGCCCCGAAAGCCACCCCCAGAACAACAAGGGCCCCAGAGCCCAACGCAGGAGACAAGCCAGCCATGGACTTCGAACTCAACGACGACCAGCGCGCCTTTGCCGAATCGGCCCGCACCTTTGCCCAGGCCGAACTCGCGCCCCATGCCGCGCACTGGGACCGTGAATCCATCTTCCCGCGCGAGGCCATCGCCAAGGCGGGCGAACTGGGCTTTTGCGGCCTGTACGCGCCGGAGAACGCCGGCGGCCTGCAGCTGCCGCGCCTGGATGCCACCATGGTCTTCGAGGAGCTGGCCGCCGTCGATCCCTCCACCACCGCCTTCATCACCATCCACAACATGGCCACCTGGATGCTGGGCACCTGGGCCACCGACGCCGTGCGCGCCGAATGGGGCGAGGCCCTGACCAGCGGCCGCAAGCTGGCCAGCTACTGCCTGACCGAACCCGGCGCGGGCTCGGACGCCGGCTCGCTCAAGACCCGGGCCGAACTGGCGGGCCATGAATACATCATCAACGGCGCCAAGGCCTTCATCAGCGGCGCGGGCAGCACCGACATGCTGGTGCTGATGGCCAGAACGGGCGACGCAGGCTCGGGCGCCAGCGGCATCTCCGCCTTTGCCGTGCCCGCCGACCTGCCCGGCATCAGCTACGGCAAGAAGGAAGAGAAGATGGGCTGGAACAGCCAGCCCACGCGCGTCATCAGCTTCGACAACGTGCGCATCCCCGCCCACAACCTGCTGGGCCGCGAGGGCGAAGGCTTCAAGATCGCCATGAAGGGCCTGGACGGCGGGCGCATCAACATCGCCACCTGCTCCGTGGGCGCCGCCCAGGGCGCGCTCACCCAGGCCCAGCAATACATGCACGAGCGCAAGCAGTTCGGCAAGCCCATTGCCAGCTTCCAGGCGCTGCAGTTCAAGCTGGCCGACATGGCCACCGAACTCGTGGCCGCGCGCCAGATGGTGCGCCTGGCCGCCTCCAAGCTCGATGCCGGTGCGCGCGACGCCTCCACCTACTGCGCCATGGCCAAGCGCTTTGCCACCGATGCCGGCTTCATGGTCTGCAACGAAGCCCTGCAGCTGCACGGCGGCTACGGCTATATCCGCGAATACCCGCTGGAGCGCCTCATGCGCGATGCCCGCGTGCACCAGATCCTCGAAGGCACGAACGAAATCATGCGCGTCATCATCGCGCGGCGCATGCTGGAAGGCGATGCGCCGGACATGATCCGCTGACTCATCCACATCCAGCCCACGCCATGCCCGCCCGCCCGCTCTCCGACACCACGCTGCACCTCATAGACGCCGTGCGCGAAGCCCTGGCCGGCTGCGACGACGTGCAGGAAAAGCGCATGTTCGGCTGCCATGTCTTCATGGTCAACGGCAAGCTGTGCCTGGGCGTGGAAGACGACGAACTGCTGGTGCGCCTGCCGCCCTCGCAGCACGCGGCCGTGGCCGAGACGCCGGGCCTGCGCCCGCTCTCGTCCAAGGGCCAGATGGACGGCTACTTCTTCATCGGCCCCGCCGCCTACGCCACGCGCCAGCAGTGGCAGCACTGGATTGCCCAGGCCCTGGCCTTCAACCCCCACGCCAAGGCCACGCCCCCGAAAAAGCGCAAGGCCCAGGCCAGCGAACCCGCGCCCGCCGACGCAAAGACACCGCCAGCGGCGCCCGCCCCGGCCGGGCGCCGCACACGCAAGCACCCCATCTTCGGCGACGAATAAGCCCCCTTTGCAGGAGAGTCCCATGCCCATCCGCATCGTCCAGCTAGGCAGCCCCCGCCACGCCGATGAAGGCCTGCGCATAGGCACCGTGCGCCGCCCGCCGCGCGGCGTGCCCAAGGCCGAATTCGCCAGCCGCGACTACTACGACGTCTGGTACCCCGAACTCTCGCCCCAGCCCGACACCATGCACACCGCGCTCGAATCGCACCGCCTGCAGGACCACGGCCAGCAGGCCGAGGCCGACAAGCTCTGGCAGCAGTTCGTGCGCAAATTCCGCAAGGAAATGGCCGAACCCGCCGCCAGCCGCACCCTGGACCTGCTGGCCGCCCTCTCGCAGCAAAGCGCCTTTGCCATCGGCTGCTACTGCGAGCAGGAAGCGCGCTGCCACCGCGGCATCCTGCGCTCCCTGCTCAAGGAACGCGGCGCCGACATTGCGAACGGCGGCATTGCGGACGGCGAAATGGACACCGGCGACACGGGCCACTGAAACACACCACAAGCTTCACAACACAGGAGACAAGCACATGCAGATCGCATTCATCGGACTCGGCAACATGGGCGGCCCCATGGCCATCAACCTGCACAAGGCCGGCCACACGGTCAAGGCCTTCGACCTCTCCAAAGACGCCTGCGCCAAGGTCGCTGCAGAGGGCGTGACCATTGCCGCCAGCGCCGAGGACGCCGTGCAGGGCGCCGAAGCCGTGGTCTCCATGCTGCCCGCCAGCCAGCACGTGGAAGGCCTCTTCCTCGGCCGCGACGGCGCAGCCGGCCTGCTGCAGCGCGTTGCCAAGGGCGCGCTCATCATCGACAGCTCCACCATCGCCGCCGCCACCAGCCAAAAGGTCGCCAAGGCCGCACAGGCCGCAGGCATCGCCTTCATCGACGCCCCCGTCTCCGGCGGCACGGGCGGCGCCATTGCAGGCACCCTCACCTTCATGGTGGGCGGCAGCAACGCCGACCTGGAGCGCGCCCGCCCCCTGCTCGAAAAAATGGGCGCCAACATCTTCCACGCCGGCGCCGTGGGCGCGGGCCAGACCGCCAAGATCTGCAACAACATGCTGCTGGGCATCCTCATGATCGGCACCAGCGAAGCCATCGCCCTGGGCGTGGCCAACGGCCTGGACCCCAAGGTCCTCAGCGAAATCATGCGCCGCAGCTCGGGCGGCAACTGGGCCCTGGAAAAATACAACCCCTTCCCCGGCGTCCACGAAAACGCCCCCGCCTCCAAGAACTACGCAGGCGGCTTCGGCACCGACCTCATGCTCAAGGACCTGGGCCTGGCCCAGGAAAACGCCATGGCAGTCAAGGCCTCCACGCCCCTGGGCGGCATGGCGCGCGCCATGTACGCCATGCACTCCATCGCCGGCAACGGCGCACTGGACTTCTCCAGCGTCATCCGCTCACTGCAAAAGAACGGCTGACCGCCAGGCTCAGGTCAGCGGCCAATGCCCCTGCACCCGCGCCCGCACCCCCAATCCCGTATGCCCGCGCCTGCGTCGGGCCGCCTGCGGGGTTGCAGTCCTGCCGCAGGACAGGACTGCCTCGTCATCTGACTCGCCGTGATGTTTGAGTGAAGCGCGCAGCGCGCAACGAGTTTCACGGCGAACCCCGCAGGCGGCCCGACGCAGGTTGCCCCGCAGCGCAGCGAAGGGGTCGCGGGCATTCGGGTCGCCTTCTTTGATCTGACCTTTCTTGGCGAATCAAGAAAGGGCAGTCGGCTGCCGGGCCGAAACCCGGCCTCGAAAAACAACCACCCGGCAGGGTCAAAAACAAGAAACCCCGACCGGGGTTTTCTCTCTTCAGACCCATGGCAGCCCTACGTAAGCTGCCACCGCCACCATCAGCCATTCCACAGAACACCCACCAGCAACCATGACCACTACACCCCCCACCTTCGCCCCCATGCCCACCGAGGAAGGCTACTTCGGCCCCTACGGCGGCCAGTTGGTCCCGCCCCACCTCAAGCAGGCCATGGACGACATCAACACCGCCTACGCCGAAATCACCAAACGCCAAGACTTCCAGCAGGAACTGGCCCAGCTCTTCGCCGACTACGTGGGCCGCCCCAGCCCCATCTTCCACGCGCGGCGCCTGTCGGAGCAGCTCGGCGGCGCACAGATCCACCTCAAGCGCGAAGACCTCAACCACACCGGCGCCCACAAGATCAACCACTGCCTGGGCGAGGCGCTGCTGGCCAAGTTCATGGGCAAGAAAAAGGTCATCGCAGAAACCGGCGCCGGCCAGCACGGCGTGGCCCTGGCCACGGCCTGCGCGCTGGTGGGCATTCCCTGCGAGATCCACATGGGCCAGGTGGACATCGAGAAGGAACACCCCAACGTCACCAAGATGCGCATCCTGGGCTGCAAGCTCGTGCCCGTCACGCGCGGCGCGGCCACGCTCAAGGAGGCCGTGGACAGCGCCTTCGAGGAATACCTCACCAACCCCACCGACTACATCTACGCCATCGGCTCCGTGGTCGGCCCCCACCCCTTTCCGATGATGGTGCGCGACTTCCAGAGCATCATCGGCCGCGAGGCGCGCGAGCAATTCCAAGCCAAACACGGCAAGCTGCCCGACCATGTGGCAGCCTGCGTGGGCGGCGGCTCCAACGCCATGGGCATCTTCACGGCCTTCCTGGGCGATGCCTCGGTCAAGCTCGTCGGCGTGGAGCCCTCGGGCGAAGGCACGGACAAGCCCGGCCGCCACGCAGCCACGCTCAGCATGGGCAAGCCCGGTGAAATCCACGGGATGAAGTGCTACGTGCTGGAAAACGCGGACGGCACGCCCGCTGCCGTGCACAGCATTGCCTCGGGCCTGGACTATCCGGGCGTGGGCCCGCAGCACAGCTACCTCAAGGATCTGGGCCGCGTGCAGTACGAATCCGTCACCGACAAGGAATGCCTGGACGCCTTCATGCAGCTGTCGCGCGTGGAAGGCATCATCCCCGCGCTGGAAAGCGCCCACGCCGTGGCCTGGGCCATGCGCGTGGCGCCCGGCCTGCCCAAGGACCAGCACATCCTCATCAACCTCTCGGGCCGTGGCGACAAGGACGCCGACTACGTGGCCAAGGTGCTTGGCCTCTGAACGCAGAGCTTGCGCTGAATCAAACCGAAGCACACCGGAGGGGGCAAAGGGCGCCCTCTCCGACAACCGCTCTCCGGGACGGTGGAGACAATGGCCCCGACCGTTGTCTTGTCCAACCCCATTCCCGGAAGGAGCCACACCCATGAAGCCTGCCTCGTTCGCACGCACTGCCGCCCTCTCCATCGCCCTGGCCCTGACCTGCGCCACCGCCGCCCTGCCCGCCGCCGCCAAGTCGGTGGCCGAATGGCAGACCATCACCAGCCAAGCCAAGATCCCGCTGGAGCAGGCCATCACCCGCGCCACCCAGGCCGTGCCCGGCAAGGCCATCGAAGCCCAGCTGGACGACGGCGACGGCATGGGCCCGCGCTACGAAATCGAGGTCATCACCCCGGCCGGCGACAGCGTGGAAGTCTGGGTCAACGCCATCACCGGCCAGGCGGCCCAGCACAAGAACGACGGCGCCGCCAAGCGCAAGGACCGCCAGCGCCTGGAAAAGGCGAAGTCCACCATAGAGCAAGCCATCCAGGCCGCCACCCGCCACACCCCGGGCACGCCCGTCAGCGCGGAACTGGACTCCCACTGGGGCCAGACCAGCTACCAGGTCGAAGTGCTGCAGGCCAACGGCACGCTCATGGAAGTCAAGATCGACGCCGTGGGCGGCGAAGTCATCCGGGCCAAGAAGGACTGAGTCTCGACCCCAACCCGACAGCGCGCTTCAGCATGAGGCGCGCTTTTTTTTCGCCCATTTTTTGCCTCGCTCCCGCCATATCCGCAGGCCATGCGCGCCTGCAGCACTCCTCAGGCCAACGCCACCGACACCCCCTCATCCGCAAACCGCTTCGCAGCCCTGAGCAGATAGCTCACGGCATAAAGAATGGGGTCGTCGGCCTCATCGCCATTGAGATGCTCCACCACCTCAATGGCATAGCCCAGGTTCACCGCCGTGTCGTGCAGCAGGCCCACCAGTTCCCTGTCTTCCGGCTCCAGCGACTGCGCCTGATCGGCCTTCACGTAGTAGATGCGCAGCAGATCCCGGCACACGCAATTGATGGCCGTGACCTTGTGGCGAGCATGCAGGTCCAGCACATCCAGCGCGGCGCCCATGTGCAGGACGGCGTCTATGGCCAGGTCTTCGAGTTTGGGTGGGGGTGTGGTGGCGGGGGTTGGCTGGGGCATTGGAGTCCTGTCGAGAGGGTTCCGGTTCCCGGGGTTCACTGGACGCAGTAGGGGGGACCAGATAGCAAAGCTTGCAGCTTTGCCAAACCGCTGTCTGCCACCTATAGGTGGAAATTTGTAAAGAGGCATAGAAGGCTGTTCACAGAAGGTGATACGAAGCCAAGCCTTCGGTCTGCCATCAAGCTGTGAAAGACGTTGGGGGCTACGCCGGGGATGTGGCGGGTGAGGTGGATAGGCGAGTAAAGAGGTGTGGCAGTGGCACTTCGTCAAGGACGGCTGCAGCCAGGTGCTGCCGGTCGCGATGTCCGCTTGGCCTACTCCTTCAGGCCGCTCTGCACCATTCACGGAACAATGGCTAAGAGTGGCTAACACCACCGATCCACGAAGCGTGCACAGATGATCATCGCTGCCAGTTTTAGCAGCGCTTCGTGGATATCCAGTTGTCTTTCAAAGCGGATTCGCAACTTGCCAAAGCCTGCAAACCAGCTGTGCGTCCTCTCCACCACCCACCGGTGTTTGCCCAGCCGCTCGCTGCTCTCAATGCCTCGTCTGGCAATCCGGCCAATGATGCCCCGCTGCCTCAGGTGGGCTCCGCATCGCTTGAAGTTGTAGCCTTTGTCGGCGTGCATCTTGGCTGGTCTTTTACGTGCCGGTTCACACCGCTGAACAAGATCACCAGAGGAATGCCACTGGCATCTACAACGATGTGTCGCTTGGAGCCGAGCTTGCCTCTGTCAGTTGGGTTGGGTCCCGTTTCCTGGCCCCTGGGGGCTTGGTACCGAGGAGCCATCAATGCTGGCCCGGCTCCAATCGATTTGGTCATGTCCACGCATGCGAGTCAGCATGGCCTGGTGCAACTGCTCCCAGACACCGGCGGCATTCCAGTCGTGCAAGCGCCGCCAGCAGGTCATGCCGCTGCCGTACCCAAGAAATTGGGTAAGTCTTCCCAGGGAATGCCTGTTTGCAGCACGAACAAGATGCCGTTGAGGGCGGCTCATCGCTGACTGCGAGTTTGCGCGCCCCGCCTTTGGCAAAAGGCACGAAGGCTGGGATGAGGGGTTGCAGCTGTCGCCACGGTTTTTTGTTTACGGGTCGTCGCGCAATGAAGGCCGCGAGCATAGCCGCTCTGGGGAAGTGGTGCTAGCCACTCTAAAGGAGGAAAACCACGCAATGTTACATCGCAGGAACGCGCAATGCACCACGGGTATGCCCCTGTACGTATTGTGCAATTAAGCGCCATCATGCAACAAAAAGGCAGTGTTCTTGATAAATAGCTAGGTCGGCGCATAAAAATCCACATCTAGTAATGCTTATTGATTGGAGCAGGTATGTCATCTCTTCAGACGATCGACTGCATCCGAGCGCCAACAATATTTCGTTGGCTGCGTGTTGCGCTTTCCATTATTTTTTTGATCATGTTGGCATCATGTGCCAGTGTGAGGTTCGTTCCGGAATACGATGCCGAATCTGCCAAGGCGATCACTGAGACTTCGGCAGAGGTTTTCGCCTTTTACGACAGGCTGATCGAGGCCAAGCTGAAACAAGGAAACGAAAATCTGCCGTATGCAGCAACAGCAGACGACTGGGGCAAGATAGAAACGAAAATTCGAGTGCTGACCGTGCGCGAGGATTCAAGGCCGTTGAATAGCGAGTCGCAGCAGATTACTCGAACCATATTGGAATTCTGGGTAAATTATCGAGCCAAGCATCGTGATACTAACGACTACGCTGCCAAAATATCCCGAATTCACCGAGACAGGTTTCAGAAGCTTTTCATTGCCGCACTTTTGGCAGAGAAGGCAAAATCACTGGCGGAAGTGGACAAAAATCCTAAATTGGATGATAGGGAGGGGTTATGAGCATCGATATTGAAGCCATCGTGACGGCGGCGGTGAATTCCGCAGCTAAAGCGGTCAAGGATACAGGCCCCGAAGTAAGGGATATTCTGAGCAAAATCATGCAAGGGCATGACGCGGCAATCCGCTCCTTGGCGGAAATGTTCGCTGACGGTGAGATCGACGAGGAAACGTTCAAAGATGAAATGAACGACGAGGCAAAATTATTGCAGGCCGATTTTCTCGTCATCGCGGTAGTGTCCAAAGCTATTGCCCAGAAGGCAGTCAACACTTTTCGCAAAGCACTGATTGACGGCATCACCTCCGCGATCAAAGCAGCCATCTGAACAAGGAAGGGAGTGCATCATGGCCACCGGAGAAGACCTCGTTTCGCTCGCAGCGCAGCATATCGGCGAACGGTATGTGCGTAGGGTGTTGGTGCCCAAGGACAATGCGAAGTGGAAAGGTCCCTGGGAATGCGCTGAGTTTGCCTCTTGGTGCCTTTACCAGGTAAGCAACAAACTTTTTGGCTGTGATAGCCGTCAAAAGCCTTCCACGGCAAAAGCTGACACCAAGTCCTGGTATAGTCAGGCTAAAGCTGCAAGCTCCACGTCCACTATCGTTGTCGCCAAATCAACGCCTGGTGCATTCCTTTTGCGTCTCCCAACGGCGCAGTTGGACGGCCATATTGCTATTTCTGACGGAACAGGCCACACAATTGAGGCGCATTCGACGGCCACTGGTGTGATCCGGGGTGCAGTCGACGGCAGGCGTTGGGACATGGGGGTACTGCCCCCCATGATCGCCTATAACAAGCCCACTGAATACGTCCCCACTAGTCCACCCAGCCTTGTGCTAAGGCTCAAGACCTCTAACATGAAGGGAGCCTTGGTCGAGCGCTTGCAACACTCGCTGGCCGATAAGGGCTTCATACCCGGAGATTTCGACGGCGTGTATGGCCCACACACGGCGACGGCGGTTCATGCGTTTCAACTCACCCAAGGGTTACTTGCCGACGGAGAGGCTGGGGAGAAGACTCTTCGGGCCCTGGGGTTAATTTGAGAATGGAGAACACCTCCGATCCGAGAAGCGCTTATAACTTATCACACCATGCTTAAATAATCAGTTGACTCGTAAATCGAAGTATCGGGTTCTGATATTACATGCTTGCTATTTTTAAAAAGCGGGAGGACATATGCTTAAAAAATCCCTGAGTATCGGAATAATCGTTTTGTGCATTTCGTCTCTGCAAGCCTGCAGCTCTGTACCAGATGTCCCATACCATGCTATCTGCAAAGATCAAAAAGTTTGCAGTGATGAGTTACTA
>NZ_JAELTK010000114.1:0-14830 GCF_016428765.1 Delftia sp. ASV31 | reverse complement strand
GTTCCAGGCCCACGAGGTCGGCCTCACTCTCGTCGCCCCGGCTGAATTTCAGCGACAGCAGCTGGCCACCCAGGCGGGCCGCCGCATTGCCCAGGTCGCCCAGGCCCAGCAATTGGGCGCCCAGCGAGATGCCGATGCTGGTGGCCTGGTTCTTGGCCAACTGCTCGCGCGAGTGCTCGCGCAGCGCATGGGCCATTTCGTGGCCCATGATCATGGCGATCTCGTCGTCGGTCAGCTGCAGCTGGTCGATGATGCCCGTGTAGAAGGCGATCTTGCCGCCCGGCATGCAAAAGGCATTGATCTCCTTGCTGCCGATCAGGTTCACCTCCCAGCGCCAGGCATTGGCGCGCGGGTTCCATTGGGCTGTGTACGGAATCAGCCGCCGGGCAATGGTACGCAGCCGCTGCAGCTGCGGGTTGCTGTCGCCAGCCAGTGCGCCCTGGGCGCGGGCCTTGGCCAGCAGTTGCTGATACTGGTCGGTGGCGGCGCCTTCCAGCGTCTCGGCCGGCACCAGCTTGCGCAGGCCCGAGGCACCGCCTACCTGCACCTGTGCCGCCACCGGCGCCGTGGCCAGGCCCATGGCCGCCGCGCTGCCGGCCAGCAGAAAACCGCGACGCGCGCGCCAGGGCGCGCAGGCACAGCCCCAGGCGGACGGGGCACAGAGTTCGGAGGAGAGATGGGATGGCTGCTGCATGCCGCCAAGTCTAGCGGCCATGCATGCCTGAAACATGCGGAGAACAGCGCATCGTGAAGAGCGGCGCCGGCCTACAAAGAGTTACGCCATCTGCGCGGCCATCACGGCCCGCTGCGAGCGCATCTCGGCGCCGATCACCAGCATCAGCCCCGCCAGCACGGCCAGCAGCCCCAGCCACGATTGCAGCGGCTGCCGCTCGCCCACGACCCACACCGCCAGCACAAAGGCCGCCACGGGCTCGATCAGGCTCAGCGTCACGCCCGTGGGGCCCGAGATGCTGCGCAGCCCGATGGAAAACAGCATGTGCGCCAGGCCCGACACCACCACGCCCAGGTAGACCACCACCAGCACGGCCGCCAGGCTCCACTGCGGCAGGCCGCTTTGCACCAGCGCAATCGGCACCGCCATGCAGGCCGCCCCGGTGAAGACATAGAAATTCACCACGCGCGGCGACATGTGGGTGACCAGGCGCTTGTTGATCAGCGCATAGCCCGCGTACGACAGCCCCGCCAGCAGGCACAGGGCCAGGCCGCTCCAGGACAGCGTGGCGCCGCCCCGGGCCATCACCATGGCCGCGCCTCCCGCCACGCTCACCAGCGTGCCGGCCCACCACAGGGCAGACAGGGGCGCGCGCAGCACCAGCGCCTGCATCAGCCCGGCCCAGATAGGGCCGCTGCCAATGGCCACGGCCGTGCCCACGGCCACGCCCGTGAGCGTCACGCCCTCGTAGAAGAAGATGCTGTAGCCGCCGATTCCCATGGATGCCAGCACGAACCAGGCCGGGCGCAGTCCCAGGTGCACCGGGTTGGGCAGCAGCGGCTGGACGGGCGCCACGCCCTGCCCTGCCCGCCCGCGCAGCCTCCAATGGGAGACCGCCAGCAGCGCCCCCAGAAACAGGCTGGAGACGGCCAGCTGCGCGGCGCCCACCCAGAACGGCGACAGCCCGCCTGCGCCCAGGCTTTGCGCCGTGCCCGTCGTGCCCCACAGCACGGCAGCCACCGAAACGAAGGCGATGCCGACGGCGGAGGAAGAAGCGGAAGAATTGCGAACCATGGCGTCATGTTGCGCCTGGCGCGGCCGGGCATTTGTCGAGAAACGCTCGTAGTCCGGAGACTGTGAACGGGCTAGCCGCGCAGCTGCCGCGCGGTCACGCCCCGGTCGCGCCGCAGCGCATAGGCCAGCGCACTGGCCGACGCATAGCCGCAGCGCAGCGCCGTGGCCTCCAGGGGCAGGCCCCGCGCCAGCCCGCGCTCGGCCGCGTCCAGGCGAAGGCCGCGCAGCCAGGCCTGGGGCGGCTGGCCCGCCAGCTCCACGAAGCGCGCGTGAAAGCGCTGAGCGCTCATGTGGCACAGGGCGGCCAGCCGGGCCGTGGGCCAGTCCTCGTGCAGCGCGGCCTGCACCTGCGCGGCCAGCCCTTGCAGGTCCAGCCCGCGGCGCGCCAGCAGGCCGGGCGCCTGCAGCACCTGGGCCAGCTGCTCGGCGGCCGGGCCTTCCGACTCTCGGCCGCGCAGGGCGGGCGGCACGGAAAAGCGCCGCATCCGGTCCAGCCCCGGGCCGCTGGGCGCATCGATGACGAACACGCGCGAGCGCGGCGCCGCCAGGTAGCCGTGGTCCACGCCGGCGGGGATGAGCATGCCGCTGACGGCGTCCACAAAGGCGCTGCGCCCGCCCACCTCCAGCTCCATGCGGCCCTGCAGGGCATAGAGGATCTGCGCATGGCCGTGGGCGTGAGCCTGGTGCTCGCCGCTGTAGCTGCGCACCGAGCTGTGCGGCGCGAAGGCGGTATCGGTGGCATCGGCCGCGCCGTCTTGCGCGGCGGCATCGCTGTGGAGGGAAGAGAGGGTGTAGGCCATGGCGGCATCCTGTGCCCGCGATGGTAGCGCGCGCCAGTCCGCGCCACCATGGGCCCGATAATGGCCGCAGCCTGCCGCAGCCCAACATGACCGAGCCGTCCACCACCACCTCCTCCGCCCCTTCCACCCCCACTGAAGCGACCCGCCGCAGCTGGGCCCAGACCCTGCGCGTCTATGCCGAGCCGGCCAGCCTGCGCATGCTGGCCCTGGGTTTTTCGGCAGGCCTGCCGCTGCTGCTGGTGCTGGGCACGCTGTCGTTCTGGCTGCGCGAGGCCGGCGTGGACCGCACCACCATCGGCTACCTGAGCTGGGTGGGCCTGGCCTATGCCTTCAAGTGGGTCTGGTCGCCGCTGGTGGACCGCATGCCGCTGCCGCTGCTCACGCGCTGGCTGGGGCGGCGGCGCGGCTGGCTGCTGTTCGCGCAGATGCTCATCGTCGCCGGGCTGTGCGGCATGGCATTCAACGATCCGCGCGTCTCGCTCACGCCGCTGGTGTGGTGCGCGCTGGCCGTGGCCTTCGGCTCGGCCACGCAGGACATTGCGCTGGATGCCTACCGCATCGAATCGGCCGACACCGAGCGCCAGGCCGCGCTGGCCGCCACCTACCAGACCGGCTACCGGCTGGCCATGATATGGGCCGGCGCCGGCGTGCTGTGGCTGGCCGCCCGCGCCGAGGTGGCGGGCACGGCGGGCTACCAGAGCGGTGCCTGGCAGGTGGCCTACCTGGCCATGGCCGCCTCCATGGCCGTGGGCATGCTGACCGTGCTGCTCTCGCCGGAACCGGTGCCGCGCCCGCTGGCGCCTGCCCGCAATGCGGCCGAGTGGCTGCACAGCGCGCTGGTCGAGCCCTTTGCCGACTTCCTGGGCCGCTACCGCTGGCAGGCGCTGCTGGTGCTGGGCCTGATCGCCATCTACCGCATCAGCGACGTGGTCATGGGCATCATGGCCAACCCCTTCTACGTGGACATGGGCTTCACCAAGGACGAAGTGGCCGCCGTGACCAAGGTGTACGGCGTGATCATGACGCTGGCGGGCGCCTTCCTGGGCGGGGCGCTGGCCATGCGCTGGGGCGTGATGCGCGTGCTGATGCTGGGCGCCGCGCTGTCGGCCGCCACCAACCTGCTGTTCGCCTGGCTGGCCACGCGCGGCCATGACGTGAATGCGCTGGTCTGGGTGGTGAGCGCGGACAACCTGGCCGGCGGCATCGCCTCGGCGGCCTTCATCGCCTACCTGTCGGGGCTGACCAATGTGCAGTACTCGGCCACGCAGTACGCGCTGTTCAGCTCCATGATGCTGCTGGCGCCCAAATGGCTGGCCGGCTTCTCGGGCGCCTTTGTCGATGCGCATGGCTACGTGAGCTTCTTCCAGGCCACGGCCCTGCTGGGCCTGCCCGTGCTGGTGCTGATCGCGCTGGCCTCGCGCGTGCATGCGGTGCGGCCCGCGCAACGCGGCAGTTGAGCGGCTGGCCGCAGGCTGCGCTGTTTTACCGAACTTTACGCAAGCGACAAGCGCGGCTGACGGGGCGCTGCGAGCATCGTCGCAATACGACGCCAGGCCCCAGCATGAATACACTGCCCTCCATGAGTACGCACCATCTTCTGATGATCGAAGACGACACCCGCCTCGCGCAGATGGTGGGTGACTACCTGGGCAACAACGGCCTGCAGGTCACCCACATGGGCGATGCCCGCAGCGGCCTGGAGCAGCTGCAGCCCGCCGACGGCGTGGCCGGCGCCGACCTGCCCGACCTCGTCATCCTCGACCTCATGCTGCCCGACATGGACGGCCTGGAGGTCTGCCGGCGCATCCGCGCCCTGCCCGGCCCCGCAGCCCAGGTGCCGGTGCTGATGCTCACGGCCAAGGGCGATCCCATGGACCGCATCATCGGCCTGGAGATCGGCGCCGACGACTACCTGCCCAAGCCCTTCGAGCCGCGCGAGCTGCTGGCGCGCATCCGCGCCATCCTGCGCCGGCGCGGCGGCGGCGAGGGCACAGCCAACGCCCAGGTGACCACGGCGCTGCGCTTCGGCAGCCTGGAGATCGACCGCGACGCGCGCAGCGTCACCGTGGCGGGCCAGCCCTGCGAGCTGACCTCCTACCAGTTCGACCTGCTGGTCACGCTGGCCGAGCGCGCGGGCCGCGTGCTCACGCGCGACCAGATCATGGAGGCCGTGCGAGGCCGCGAGCTGGAGGCCTTCGACCGCTCCATCGACGTGCACATGGGCCGCATCCGCGCCGCAATCGAGGCCGACCCCAAGGCGCCCAAGCGCATCCTGACCGTGCGCGGCGTGGGCTACGTCTTCGCCAAGCAACAAGACTGACCGCTGCATGAAGCTGCTGTCCCTCTTCTCCCAGCGCCTGTACCTGCGCATCTGGTTGGCCGTGGTCGGCGGCGTGGCCGTGCTCACGCTGACGGTGGCATGGGCCTGGCAGATCGCGGCCGAGCAGAACGCGCAGAACGTGCAAAGCGCCAGCTCGCCGCCCTCGCGCGACGTGGCCATGCGCGACGGCCAGGGCAACGTGATCGCCCAGGGCCGTGCACGGCGCCTGCCCGGCTCGCCCGAGGAGGGGCTGCGCTTCGAGATCGAGGGCACGGACGGCCAGACCTACATGCTTCACATGGCGCCGCGCCCGCCGCGCGGTGACCGCCCGCCGCACGACGGCGCCGCCGCCTTCTGGCTGCGCCCGCCCTTTGGCTTTCTGTGGCTGCTGGGCCTGGTGGGCGTGGCCGTGGCCGTGGGCGTGTTCCCCATCATCCGCCGCCTGCTCAAGCGGCTGGAGAACCTGCAGCGCGGCGTCAAGCGCTTTGGCGAGGGCGACCTGTCGGTGCGCGTGCCCGAGCACGGCAGCGACGAGGTGGCCGACCTGGCCCACCAGTTCAACGCCGCCGCCGCGCGCATCGAGACCCTGGTGACCTCGCACAAATCGCTGCTGGCCAATGCCTCGCACGAGCTGCGCTCGCCGCTGACGCGCATCCGCATGGGCCTGGAATTCATGGGCGACGACCCGGCCAGCGCCCGCGCGCGCGCCGAGATCCAGCGCAACATCAGCGAGCTGGACCAACTGGTGGACGAGATCCTGCTGGCCAGCCGGCTGGAGACCTATGAAGGCGACGTGGGCACGATCGAGCCCGTGGACCTGATCGGCCTGGCCGCCGAGGAATGCGCGCGCGTGGATGCCGACCTGGACCTGCAGTCCACCGACGCGCTGGAAGTGCCCGGCATCTCCAAGCTACTGCGCCGCGCCGTGCGCAACCTGCTGGAGAACGCGCGCCGCTACAGCCAGGGCGCCATCACGCTGGAGCTGGCACGCCAGGACGCCATGGCCGAGATCCGCGTCTGCGACCATGGCCCCGGCGTGGCGCCGGCCCACCGCGAGCGCATCTTCGAGAAGTTCTTCCGCCTGCCCGGCGCCAGCGAGCGCTCGGGCGGCGTGGGCCTGGGCCTGGCCCTGGTGCGCTCCATCGCCCAGCGCCACGGCGGCAGCGTGCACTGCGAAGGCCGCGCCGACGGCCAGCCGGGCGCCTGCTTCGTGCTGCGGCTGCCGCTGGCCTGAGCTGCCGCCTGCGGCTCAGCCGCGCCGGTGCTGCCACTCCACACGTTCCACCAGGTCCCTGAGCAGGTCGAAATACCAGCGGGTGCGCTTGAGCAGGCGGCCGTAGCGCGAGCGGGGGAAGCGGTAGGCGCCATCGGCCAGTTCGATGGCGCAGGCCGCCAGGTGCCACTGCTGCTCGAACGCCTGGTGGCTGTCCGGCGGGTCGGCGCGCATGCGGCGTATGTGCGCCAGCGCCAGCTCCACCGCGCATTCCACGTCGAACTGGCGGGCCTTGCGGTCGGGCTTTTTGCCACAGACCTCGGCCAGGGTGACCAGCCGCCCCTCGATGACGACCAGACAGACATGCATGGCCTGCCACGCGCTGGGCCAGTCGGAAGGCCTTGCGGCTTGCGACCGCTTGGGCAAAGGCTGCGCCTGCACTGCCGCGCCGGCAGTGTTTTTGCGGGATGTCATGGGGTCAGCCCTCCTGTCGGAAAAGGCCGGACAAGGTGAATACGTTCATGGCTGCAGCTCCTGGTTGAGACTGAAGAACCACGCGCTGCGTTTCTACGCACAACGGGTGGAGTGTGGCGGTTAGAAACATGGAACCAGCCATGCGGACATCCTTACGGGTAGCCCCCACCACACCCCATAACTTGCGGACGTGCGCAAGCGCACATCCTGAAATTGGGTATGACAAAGCCCCGCTTTACGGTGGGGGCTGCACGCTGGTTCAAAGGTGTTTCTACGCACCGGGCCTTTCGGCTTGCGGGCAGTTTAACGGGGCCAGGGCCGGCCGGCCAGCCGAGCCCTCAATCCCGGCCCAGGTGCTCGCACAGGAAGTCGATGAACACGCGGGTCTTGCGCGGCAGGTGGCTGCTGTCGGGAAAGACCACGCTGATGGGCTGGGGCGGCAGGGCGTGGTCCGGCAGCACGCGCTGCAGCACGCCGCCGGCCAGGTCGTCCTCCACAAACCACGCAGGCAGCACCGCCACGCCCAGCGAGGACCGGGCCAGGGCGCGGATGGCGGTGGAGGAGTTGGATTGGTGGGCCGCCCGGCCCACCACGTCCACGCCCTGGCCGCCGGCAGTGCGCAGCGTCCAGGCCGTGGGATGGGCGAGGTTGCTGTTGGCAATCCAGGGCAGGTCCGCCAGGTCTTCGGGCTGGCGCACGGGATGGCTGCGCAGGAAGGCGGCCGAGGCCACCAGCACGATGTCGTAGCCGGCCAGCCTGCGGCTTTTGAAGCTGGAGTCCGCCAGGTGGCCCAGGCGCACGACCAGGTCCAGCTTTTCGGCCACCAGGTCGCTCAGTGAAGAGTTGACGTCATAGGCCACCGAGATGCCCGGGTAGCGCTCCAGGAAGGCCGGGATCAGCGGAAGAATGTACTTCTCCCCGTATTCGCTGGTGGTGCTGATGCGCAGCCGGCCCGCGATGCGGTTGCCGCTGTGCATGGCGTTGTCGAAGGCGCTGCCCACGTCGCGGACGATGCCCTTGAACTCGTCGTAGAACTCCCGCCCGGTTTCCGTCAGGGCGATGCTGCGGGTGTTGCGCACCAGCAGGGCCACCGACAGCGCCTCTTCCAGCGATTTCACGTGCAGGCTGGCCATGGCCTTGCTGATGCCCAGGAAGTCCGCCGCCCTGGTGTACGAGCCGAAATCCACCACGGCCAGAAACGTCTGCGCGCGGTGGAGCAGCGTGTGCATGGCCGTGCTTGTGGGGGTCATTGTTCAATCCAGTCAAACAAAGAGTCCAGCATAGCCCCATCGACGTGGCCGCCCGCGCTCTTTAGTCTTGCCCCTCCTGAAAGCGCAAGATGACATACCGATACCGCCTGGCCACCGTTTTCCTGATGGGCTTCTTCGTCGACTGCATCAACATCTTCATGCCCGCCGTCGCGCTGCCCACGATTGCGGCCGAGTTCCATGTGGGCATCTCGGCCGGAGCCTGGGTGGCCAATGCCTACATGCTGGGACTGACGCTGGCCATTCCCCTTGCCCCCTGGCTGGCCGACCGCTGGGGCGCGCGCGGGCTGATGGCGGGCTCCATGCTGGCCTTCGCCCTGGCCGCCTGGGCCTGCGGCGAGGCGGGCAGCTTCGGCCAGCTGGTGGGCTGGCGCTTCATCCAGGGCATGGCGGGCGGCCTGGTGATCCCAGTGGGCCAGGCCCTGGCCTTCAACCGGTTCCAGGGGCCGGAGCGCGCGCGTGTCTCCACGCTGGTCATGGCCGTGGCGCTGATCGCACCGGCCCTCTCGCCCTGGCTGGGCGGGCTGATCGTGGACCACGGCTCCTGGCGCTGGGTGTTCCATTCCAATATTGCGCTGGCCCTGGCCGCCGCAGTCCTGGCCTGGCTGTGGGTGCGCGATGCACCGGCCACGGCCCGGCAGCGGCCCGACCTCAAAGGCCTGGTGCTGGTCAGCGCCGCGCTGGCCGCCTGGCTGCTGGGCATGTCGCTCTATGGCGCAGGCCAAGGCTCGGGCCAGGGCCTGGCGCTGGCCTGGCTGGGCATGGCGGCGGGCCTGGCCTTCACGGTGCTGTATGCCATCCATGCCCGCAAGACCGCCCACCCCATTGTGGAACTGCAACTGCTCAAAAGCCCGCGCCTGCGCATGTCGGTGGCCGTCTACCACGCCATTCCCGGCGTGTTCACGGGCGTGAACCTGCTCAACATCTTCTACCTGCAGGACATGCTGCACCTGAGCGCGCAGGCCACAGGCCGATTCATGATGGTCTACGCCGGCGGCGCCCTGGTGTCCATGCTGGTGGGCGGCCGGCTGTACAACCGCGCGGGCGCACGGCCCCTGTTCATCGCCAGCATGGTGCTGCACAGCCTGGGCATTGCGGCGCTGGCCGCCGTGGCGGCCCCTGCCGACCCCTGGCTGCTGGCGGCCGCCTACGGCCTGATGGGCCTGGGCGGCGGCCTGGGGGCCAATACCGCGCAGACGACGGCGCTGCTGGACTTCGACGGCCGGCAGACGCAGCAGGCCAGCGTGATCTGGAACCTCAACCGGCAGATGGCCTTCAGCGTGGGCGCTGCGTTTTTCCTGATGGTTTTCAACACGCTCGCCACCCGCCTGGACGCAGGCCGGGCCTATCACATGACGTTTCTGATCGCATCGCTGGCAGGGCTTGTACCCCTGCTGCAACTGCGATCGCTGCACACTCCCAAGGACCACCATGCAAGACAACAAGCCCATCGACCGTGACATTGACATCGGCATCGCCGAACGCAGCATCCACCGGGTGCACGAGCTGATCCACACCGTCTTCACCCAACCAGCGCGCGCACAGGAAGCGCTGCAGGCGCTGCTGCCCCAGTTCAGCCCGGAGTTCAGCATGGTGACCACCACGGGCAGACTTGTCGGCCTGGACGATGTGGAGCAGATGTTCCGGCGCGCGGCCGGCCAGCGGCCCGGGCTGGAGATATCCGTCTCCGACATGCAGCCCGTATGGCGGGACGCGGCCGGCCTGGCCATGCGCTATCTGGAAACCCATCGCCTGGACGGCGTGGAGACCTCGCGCCGATCAGTCGTGATCCTCAAACGTGCGGGCCAAGGGGTGCTGTGGCATTACCTGCATGAGACGGCCCTGGGCTGATGGCCCAGACCGCGCTCGCCGCTCAGCCCCGCAGGTAGCGGTCGGCGATGCTGCCGGGCACGTAGAGGCCGCGCTCCAGGTAGAAGTCCAGCTTCTTGCGGTCGGGGGCGCGCAGCTTGATCAGCGGCACGGGCGCCTGTTCGGTGCGGGAGAACATCAGGCGGATCTTGAGCGGGGTGCGGCCCCAGTTACCCTGCACGTGCAGGAAAAAGGGGCCGTCCTCGGCCTTGGCCAGCCGCAGGCGGTAGCTGCCGCCGGCGCGCAGCACGCGCTGCATGGCCAGGTGCATGCTCAGGTAGGCGGGCATGTCTATGCCCTGGCGCAGTTGCTCGTATTCGCCGGCCTGCTGGAGCTGGGCGATATAGGCCTCGCCCGTCTGCGGCAGGACCTGTTCCACGTATTCCTTGTGCAGGGCCGCTATGAAGGCGCTGCCCGGAGGCGCGGCCATGAGCCAGTTCTCGACCACGGGCACCTGCGGGTCGCGGGTGTAGCGCTCCAGGTAGTAGGCGACGAGGTCGGCGCCGCTGCGCTGCTGCTGCTCCAGCAGCCAGTCCAGTGGCTCGGTGAGGATGGTGCTGGCATCCAGCCAGATGCCGCCATGGCGGTGCAGCAATTCCAGCCGCAGCCAGTCCGAGCGCTTGGCCACGGGCAGTTGCTGCAGGTTGCCGGGCAGTTGCGGCACGTACTGCGGCAGTTGCGCGTCGTTGAGGATGCGCAGGCTGTAACCGGGGTTCAGACGGGCCCAGTTGTCAAAGCAGCGCTGTATGAGCAGGGGCACCGAGTCGCCATTCCAGTAGGCCCAGATGATGCGGGGTATGGGCGTGGAGACGGGCACGGGCGCCGCAGGCCCGATGTCGTGGCTGCGGAAGTCGGGCGCGGGGCCCTTCTCCAGGCGGCGTGCGAAGGTGGCGTAGAAGCGGCGCATGCCGGCCGCCAGCCACAGCTCGCCCCGGGTTTTCAGTTTCAGGCCGCTCATGCGTGGGCTCCCGGTGTTCCCAGTTGCTGCGCGCGGCGCTCCCAGCTGCGCAGCTTCCATGCGCGCAGCCACCAACCGCGCCGCAGATAGGCCTGGCGCAGGGCGGGCAGGGACAGCGGCGAGATGCGGCCGAAGTCCGCCAGGAACTGCTGCGCCAGCGCCTGCCGCTGCGCGGGCGGCATGTCCCGCTGCCGGTCGAGAAAGCGCAGGGCGCCGATGAGGTTGCGCGCGGCCTGGTGCGCCCAGGCGAAGTGCAGGCGCCCGTCGTTGCGCAGCGCATCATCCTGCAGGGCTTGCACGGCCTGCGCCAGCGGCCACAGGGCGGCGGACTGGTCTGCCGCCTTGGCAGGCGTCATGGACGCAAGGATGGAGTTGGCACGCTGCCGGTAGGCCACCCAGGGCTGGGGGCAGTAGTAGAAGCTGCTGCAGCGCAGCGCCATCTGCGGCATGGTCATCATGTCTTCGAAATAGCGGCCTGCAGGAAAGCGCAGGCCCGCATCCCACAGGCTGCGGCGCGAGATCTTGGACCAGGCATGCAGCTGCCCCGTGCGCAGCAGGCCGGCCAGCAGGGCGCCCCGGTCCTGCGAGCGCTGCAGCGTGGGGCCCTGGAAGCTGTGCCGGTGCGCCTCGCCGCGCAGGCGGTGCTTGAGGCGCGGGGCCTCGCGCCAGACGGAGAAGTCGCAGAGCACGGCATCGGGCGCATGTTGTTTCACGATGGCCGACAGCCCGGCAATCGCGCCGGGCAGCAGCTTGTCGTCGGAGTCCAGGAACCACAGGTAGTCGCCCGTGGCCGCATCGATCATGGTGTTGCGCGCCGCGCTCAGGCCGGCGTTGCGCTCATGCTGCATGAGCTGCAGGCGGCCGGGCCAGCGCTGGTCCAGCTGCTGCATCAGGGCCCAGGAGCCATCGGTGGAGCAGTCGTCCAGCACCAGCACCTGCACGCCGGCATCGGACTGGTCCATGACGGACTGCAGGCATTCCTCCAGGTAGGGGAGCACGTTATAGACGGGCACCAGGATGCTGAGCCAGGTCACGGACGCTCCCCCTGCAGCAGGCGGGCGAACAGGTCTTCGTACTGGCCGGTCATGCGCTGCAGGCTGTAGTGCGACAGGGCTTCCTGCCGCGCGGTGGCGGCCATGCGCACGGCGGCCTCGTCATCCTGCAGCGCCTGCTGCAGGGCGTCGGCCAGCGATTCAGGGTCGGCGTGCGCGGCCAGCAGGCCGTTGTCGCCGGGCCGCACCACTTCCTGCACGCCCACCACGCGGCTGCCCACCACCACGCAGCCCGCCGCCATGCCTTCCAGGAGGGACAGGGGCATGCCCTCGTAGTGCGTGGACAGCACGCAGACGCGGTGCGCGCGCAGCAGGCCGGGCACGTCGTTGCACATGCCGATGAATTGCACCTGGTCCTGCAGGCCCAGTTCGGCGCTGAGCCGCTGCGCTGCCTGCTGGGCGCGCGCCTTGCCGCCGCCGGCAAGGGTCAGCGTGGGCTTGAGGCCGCGCTGGCGCAGCACGGCCAGTGCGCGCAGCAAGGTGGCATGGTCCTTTTGCCGCGCAAAGCGCGCGGCCATGACGATGTCCGGCCGGCGCTGCAGCAAGGGGGGCGGCTCCTGCAGATAGGGCTCGGGCCGGATGCCGTTGCTGATGGCCATCAGCTTGGCCGCAGGAAAGCCGCGGTCCTGCAGGCTCTGGCGCACGCCTTCGGAGCAGCCGACGATGGCGGCCGTGCGCTCGGTCAGCCACAGGGCCTGCGCCAGCCGCCAGCGCGTGTAGCGCTCGCGGGAGTTGTGTTCCACATGCACCAGGCAGGGCACGCCGGCCCACAGCGCGGCAAAGCGGCCCCAGAGGTGGTCGCTGAACCCATGGGCGACCACGATGTCCGGCCGGAAGTCCAGGCAGATGCGGCGCAGCTGCCAGACGGTGGCGGCATGGGACCAGCCGGCGACCACGTCGACATCGATACCGCCGTCGCGCAGCTTCTGCACGCGTTCATCGGAGGTATTGCGCTTGCGCCGCAGCACCAGCCGGGCGTCGAAGCGGCCCGATGCGCGGTGCGCCGACACCAGATCCACCGCCACCTGGGTGGCACCCGAGAAGCCGCCCGTCACGAAGTGCAGCACCCGGGGCCGGGCCGTGGTGGCGCGCTCCGTCACCGCACGGCTCCGCTGGCCCTTTCCAGGCCATGCAGCGATGACCACAGGGCCACCACGAGGAAGACGAAGAAGACGATGCCGCTGTTGTGCACGAAAAATTGCTGTGACATGCCGAACGCCAGGTACATGGCTGGCATCAGGCTGCCCAGGATACGCAGCAGCAGGGCCTCGCGCCAGGGGGTGCTGTCCGCAGGCCACAGCGCCATGCGCCGCCGCGAGGGCCAGAACAGCCACAGCAGCGAGATGAACAGCGCTGCCTGCAGCAGAACGCCCGGCACGCCGAGCTTGACCCAGATGTCCAGGAAGTCGTTGTGGATGAAGTTGTATTCGCGGATGGACTGGCCATAGCTGCCGGCGTCCACGCGCCGGTGCATCTCGTCCACATAGCCCTGCATGCCCCAGCCCAGCAGCGGCTTCTCGCCGATCATCTGCACGGCCAGCCGGTACTGCTCCAGCCGGGTGCCCAGCGAGGTGTTGGAGTTGCCGGCATAAAGGTAGGTGCTCACATCCAGGTAGACCTCATCCACGCGCTCGCTGACGCGCGGGATGAAGGCCATCACGGTGGCCAGCGCCACCACAATTGCAGCGCAGCCCAGCAACAGGCGCCCGAAGTACTGCGGGCGGTACATGCGCACCAGCACCATCAGCATGAAGAACATCGGCAACAGCGCCAGCCACCCGCCGCGCGAGCCCGACAGCAGCGAAGCCAGCGCCCCCAGCGCGGCGGCCGCCAGCACCAGCAGGCGCCAAAGCAGGGAGCGCTGGTGCCAGAAGGACACGGCATAGATGCAGGAGAAGCAGCCCAGCAGCAAGGCCATGTTGCCCCACTGGATGGCATTGGTGTAGCCCGTGGCCCGCTCCATGCCCAGCACGCAGACCTGCCACAGGGCCATGAAGCCCGCGCCCGCGCTGCCCAGCGGTATGCCCCACAGGAAGATCCGCGCCGTGGGCGGATAGCACATGGCGAACAGCAGGCTGACCGCGCCCAGGATGAATTTCACGGGCCGGTCGAACTGCCCGGTGCCCCCGTCCAGCACGGACAGGAAGTACCACATCACCGCCATGCCCAGGAACAGCGCGACCAGCAGCCAGGTGCCGTTGGACTGCCGGTATCTGACCCAGCGAGGCAGAAAACACAGGGCGCCCAGGACCATGAGGCCGGCGCCATAGGAATAGCCCGAGCGCAGCCACAAGGCCAGCCCGGGCACCAAAATAGCGGCCAGGGTCGTGAGGAGCCCTGGCAGCTTCGACTTGTCAAATCTCATCAAGACCGCAACTTTCTGCCCCAAAATGCGGGCATTCCGCTTTCCATCCGCTCATGAAAAAAATTCCTGCGGTCTTATTCAGGCTGCTCCATCGCTGGGCGGCGCCTTCCAAAATCGGCGCAGATTACACCATGCCTGCGCCCTTGCAGCTGCCCCCATCGCCCCCGGCAGCCGATGGTCTTGCAGCGGAAATCCCGAAAACGATCTGGACGTACTGGAACCAGTCCGGCCTGGATCCCTTCGTCCAGCAGTGCGTGGACAGCTGGCGGCGGCAGTGCCCGGATCACCAGGTCATCGTCGTGACGCCAGACAACCTGGGCCAGTACGTCGCCTGCGGCGACCTTCCTGCGGCGTTTGCCGAACTCCATCCCACCAAGCAATCGGACTGGCTTCGCCTGTACCTGGTGGCACACCACGGCGGCTACTGGTTCGACGCCACCACGCTGCTGACCGCGCCGCTGGACTGGATGAGCGCCTGCCCCGGCGCAGGCGCTGCCGAGCTGGCAGGCTTCTACCTTGAGGGCTTCACCAGGGACAGGCGCTACCCCGTGATCGAAAGCTGGTCATTCTGCGCTCCGGCCGACTCGCGCTTTGTATCGGAATGGCAAAAGGAGTTTCACCAGGCGCTGATCGTGGACGGCCCCGAGGCCTATCTGCAGCGCCTGCAGTCGCGGCCCGACGCCGCCGAGGTGCTGCAGGGCATTCCCGATCCAAATTACCTTCTGATCCATGTCGCGGCCCAGCAGGTGATGCGGCGCCTGCCC
>NZ_JAELTK010000113.1:0-15248 GCF_016428765.1 Delftia sp. ASV31 | reverse complement strand
GCCCATGGCCGTGCCGGTAGCGGCCGCGATGGAGGCGGCAGCGCCCCAGCGTCGCAGGCAGGACATGGCGCCCTTCGAACCCATAGACGATCAGGAAATGGCGGCCTTCAAGCTCGCCGTGGCGGCCATGCCCGCAGCCGGGCGGGGAGCGGGTTCTGCCGGCTCTGCTGCAGCGGCTCCCGCTGGTGTGCGCCGCTCGGGCCCCTTGCTCGGGCCGGGCGCAGGCGATCGCGGTGCGGACTTTCCCCACAGCACGCTGGACCACCTGGACCTGGGCGTCACCCAGTACGGCGAACTGCGCTGACCGGGCTGCGGCCTGGCTCAGTGGCCGGCGAAATCCACCAGCGTGAACAGCGGCAGTCCGCTATCACGCAGCAAGGTGGAGCCGCCCAGCTCGGGCAGGTCCACGATGGCCGCGCCCTCGATCACGGTGGCGCCGAGTTTTTCCAACAGCCGCTTGCCGGCCATCATGGTGCCGCCGGTGGCAATCAGGTCGTCGATCAGCAGCACGCGGTCGCCCGCCTTGACGGCGTCGGTGTGCAGCTCCACGGTGGCACTGCCGTATTCGAGTTCATAGGTTTCCTCCACCGTGGTGAAGGGCAGCTTGCCCTTTTTGCGGATGGGTACAAATCCCACTCCCAATTCGTGGGCCACCACGGCGCCCAGGATGAAGCCGCGCGCATCGAGCCCGGCCACCACATCGGGGCGCATGCCACGCTGCATGTAGCGGTGCACGAAGGCGTCGGTCATCACGCGAAAGACCTGCGGGTCCTGCAGCAGCGGCGTGATGTCGCGGAACTGCACGCCAGGCGCCGGCCAGTCGGGAACGGTGCGTATGTGCGTGCGCAGGTAGTCGTTGACGCTGGGGGTGGTATGCATGGCGCTGGATCGGGGGCTGGAGAAGACAGGCCAGTGTACCCAGGCGCCCGATGGCGACCGCCGCCGCCGGATGGCCAGACCGCCTAAAATCATCCAGATGAATTCTGATGCTGCCACCCTGGATGCGCTGGACACGCCCCGTGCCCTGCGCCTGGCCCGCGACACCCTGGGCATCGAGGCCGATGCCCTTCAAGCCATGTCGCAGCGCCTTGATGGCGTGTTCGGCGAAGTGGTGCAGCGCATCCTGCGGCTGTCCGGCCGCGTCGTCGTGATGGGCATGGGCAAGAGCGGCCATGTCGGGCGCAAGGTGGCCGCCACCCTGGCTTCCACGGGCACGCCTGCGTTCTTCGTGCATCCGGCCGAGGCCAGCCATGGCGATCTGGGCATGGTGACCGGCATCGACCTGGTGCTGGCGCTGTCCAACAGCGGCGAGGCCGATGAGCTCGCTGCGCTGCTGCCGGCCATCAAGCGCCAGGGCATACCCCTGGTGGCCATGACCGGCGGCGCGCAGTCCACTTTGGCCCGCCATGCCGGCTGGGTGCTGGACACCCGTGTCGAGCGCGAGGCCTGCCCCTTGAACCTGGCACCCACGGCCAGCACCACGGCGCAGATGGCCATGGGCGATGCCCTGGCCGTGGCCCTGCTCGATGCGCGCGGCTTTGGCGCCGAGGACTTTGCGCGCTCCCATCCGGGCGGTGCGCTGGGCCGCAAGCTGCTGACCCATGTGCGTGATGTCATGCGCAGCGGCGATGAGCTGCCGAAGGTCGGGGCCGATGCCAGCTTTGTCGAACTGATGCGCGAGATGAGCGCCAAGGGCCTGGGCTGCTCGGCCATCGTCGATGCGGCAGGCGTGCTGCAGGGCATCTTCACCGACGGAGACCTGCGCCGCCGCGTGGAGGCCGGCACCGACCTGCGCGCGCTGCAGGCCGGCGATGTCATGCACAAGGGGCCACGCACCATCGCCGAAGACGCGCTGGCCGTGGACGCCGCCAGCATGATGGAGGAGCACGGCATCACCGCGGTGCTGGTGGCCGATGCGCAGCGCCAGCTGCGCGGCGTGGTCCATATCCGCGACCTGATGCGCGCCAAGGTGATCTGATGGCACGCGCTCCTTTGACGCCCGTGCAGAACTGGGACGCACAACTGCTGCTGCTGGCACAGGATGTGCGGGTGGCCTTCTTCGATGTCGATGGCGTGCTCACCGATGGCGGCCTGCTGTTCTCTGGCGAAGGCGAGGTGCTCAAGCGCTTCAACACGCTGGACGGCCATGGCCTGAAGCTGCTGCAAAAGGCCGGCATCACGCCCGCCGTGGTGACGGGCCGCGATTCGCCGGCCCTGCGCCTGCGGCTGAGCAACCTGGGCGTCACGCATGCGCGCTTTGGCACGGAAGACAAGGTGCCTGCCGCCGAGGCCATTCTGGGGGAGCTGGGCCTGCAGTGGCACCAGGCGGCAGCCATGGGCGACGACTGGCCCGACCTGCCCGTGATGCGGCGCTCCGCCTTTGCCTGCGCGCCGGCCAACGCCCATGACGAGGTGCTGGCCGTGGCCGACTGGATCACGCCGCGCAGCGGTGGCGAAGGGGCGGTGCGCCAGCTGTGCGACCTGCTGCTGGCCGCGCGTGGCGCCTATGCCGGGCTGCTGGCGGGATACGCATCATGATCCAGGCCTGGCGCCGCGTCGGTGACCGGCTTTCCCTGTACCTGCCCGTACTGCTGATGGGCCTGCTGGCGCTGGGCACCTGGTGGCTGGTGCGCAATGCACCGCAGCCCGTGGCCAGCGGCACCGAAAAGGCCGTGGCGCATGAGCCCGACTACTTCATGAAGGATTTCTCGATCAAGAGCTTCGACGCCACGGGGCGGCTCAAGAGCCAGATCGAGGGCAGCGTGGGCCGCCACTATCCGGATACCGACACCCTCGAAATCGACAACGTGCGCATGTTCGCGGTCTCGCCTGAAGGCCGCATCACGCGCGGCAGCGCCAAGCGGGCGCTGAGCAATGCCGATGGTTCCGAAGTGCAGATGTTTGGCAATGCCGTCGTCACGCGCGAGCCATTTGTGACGGCAGGTAAGCAACCGCAGCCGCAGTTGCAATTCCAGGGCGAATTCCTGCACGCCTGGCCCAACGAGGAAAGAGTGAGTTCCAACCAGCCCGTGGTGCTGACCCGTGGCAACGACCGTTTCACGGCCGACAGCATGCAGTACAGCAACCTGGATCTGGTGATGAAGCTGCAGGGCCGCGTGCGCGGCACCCTGCAGCCGTCCAGGACCAAGTAAGGCGCCAGCGCAAGCGCAGGCCTGCCGATGGAGAACAAGCCATGACGACATCCTCGCGCAGCCCGGCACCCCTGGCCTTCATCACCGGCGCATCCAGCGGCATAGGCCAGGCCCTGGCCTGGCATGCCTACCAGCAAGGCTGGTCGCTGGCAATGGTTGCACGGCGTGGCGACGTGATGGCGCAATGGGCTACGCAGCAGGGCCTGGAGGCGTCGCGCTTCGCCATCTACGAGGCCGATGTGGCCGTGCCCGACAGCATCATCGCTGCCGCCCGGCGCTGTGAGCAGCAGCAGGGCCTGCCCGATGTCGTGATTGCCAATGCCGGCGTCAGCTGGGGTGTGGACACCTCGATGCGCGAGGATATCGACACCATGCAGCAGGTGCTGGCCGTCAACACCATGGGCGTGGCGGCCAGTTTCCATCCCTTTATCGCGCCCATGGTGCGGCGTGGAAGCGGGCAGTTGGTCGGTATCGCCAGCGTGGCCGGGCTGCGCGGCCTGCCGGGACATGGTGCTTATTGCGCCAGCAAGGCTGCAGTCATTGCCTATTGCGAAAGCCTTCGCGGTGAATTGCGCAGTAGTGGCGTAAAAGTCACTACATTGCTTCCTGGTTATGTAGATACACCCCTCACACGCGGTAACCGCTATGGCATGCCATTCCTATTGCAGCCCCATGAGTTTGCTGCAAGGGCCTGGCGTTCCATTGATGCCGGGCGCAGCCTGGCCATCATCCCCTGGCAAATGGCGTGGGTTGGCCGTTTGATGAAAATTCTGCCAAACCCCTTGTTTGATCGGCTGCTTGTAGGACGAAAGCGCAAACATCGTCATTCGAAAAATCCCTGAAGTTCGTCGTGCTCAGGGAATATGTTCATGCATAAACTTGCACCCGCAAAAAAGGCTCCCTGAAGGAGCCTTTTCTTGTTTGGGAGAACATGGAGACCGGGGTCTCATTCTCCGTTGTTATTGTTGTTTCCCCAGCCGCCGCCACGGCCGCCATTGCGTGGGCCGGAGCCATAGGGGCTGCGGAAACCACCATCGCCACGGCCGCCGTAGCCGCCGCCACCACCGCCGTCACCACGGCCATAGCCACCACCGCCGCCGCCATCGCTGCGTCCGTAGCCTCCGCCATCACCGCGGCCACCGCCACCGTAGCCACCGCCGCCGCCATCACCACGGCCATAGCCGCCACCACCGCCGCCGCCAAAGCCGCCCGAGCGCGGGGGACGGGGCTCCATGGGGCGCGCTTCGTTCACCACGAGGCTGCGTCCGCCCAATGGCTGGCCATTCATGCCTTGAACGGCTGCCTGTGCCTCGGCATCGCTGCCCATTTCGACAAACCCGAATCCCTTGGAGCGGCCTGTGTCGCGTTCCATCATGACCCGGGCGCTGGTGACAGCGCCGAACTGGCTGAATGCCTGCTCCAAGTCGTTGTCACGCACACCATAGGGAAGGTTGCCGACGTAAAGCTTATTGCCCATCAAAAACTCCTCAACTCCTCAATGCTCACTGGTTTGCGCTCGGCTTCAGGACGCACAGACATCAGGTTCTTTGTATACAAGAGCCTGTCCAACCTTCCTAAACACATAGCGTTCGAACGGGTCTGCCCGAAACCAAATTATGAAGCACAAAAATCAAAAAGATAAATGCTCGAAAACACAAGCTGATAACGTTTGGCAACAAAAAAGGGGCCCGAAGGCCCCATTTTTTTGCTAACGCAAGCTCTAAGCGAGTGCTTAGTAGCTGTTGCGACGGCCGCCGCCACCGCCGTAGCCGCCGTCACGGTTGCCGCCGCCGAAGCCGCCGCCACCGCCGCCACCACCAAAGCCGCCGCCGAAGCCGCCGCTACGGGGAGCGCGGGGCTCCATCGGACGGGCTTCGTTGACCACCAGGTCACGGCCGCCGCGGTTTTGGCCGTGCAGGCCTTGGATAGCAGCTTGTGCTTCGGCATCGCTGCCCATTTCGACGAAGCCGAAACCCTTGGAACGGCCGGTGTCGCGCTCCATCATCACTTTGGCGCTGTTGACGGCGCCGAATTCGCTGAAGGCTTGCTCCAGATCGCTGTCACGGAAGGTGTACGGCAGGTTGCCGACGTAAAGCTTGTTGCCCATGGAGGACTCCTGAAAAAACTGGAAAACGCGATGGAGCCCTAGGGAGTCAACACGGGATGACAACGTTAGAGACGCAAACGCACTCGCCCTCATTGAGCCGAAGCCCGAACGAAAGCCTGCCCATTATGTGGCAGAAGTTTTCGCACGTTATTACTGTTTCGCAAAAATTCGTCGTGCCCGCCACAGAATGCCCCTGGGAGTAACCCTGAAATTGCGGCAGCGCATAAGCAAGTGCCGTGGCGGCAGTGGTGGCCGGCATGCGGATCGGGGTGCTGCTATGATCGCCGCCTCAGTCTTTGGGGAGTAGATCGTTCGGCTCAGTAGCCGGATGCATGCGTCAACAAACTTGGGCCTTCGCTGGCCTATGGCGTATGCGGCGCGCAGTGCAATGCTGCGTGTGACCGATCGAGACCATTGACCGCGCACCGATCCAAAGGCCGGAGTCGGAGCGTGGTCAATGCGTGCTCTATCCGGCCGGATAAATCCCCACACCATGGAAGCCTTCCTGATTTCAACCTCCGTCGTCGCACTTGCCGAGATGGGGGACAAGACCCAGCTGCTGTCGCTGGTGCTCGCCGCGCGTTTTCGCAGACCCTGGCCCATCGTTGCGGGCATTTTCGTGGCCACGCTGGTCAACCATGCGCTGGCCGGTGCCGTGGGCGCCTGGATCACCAGCTACCTGGGCGAGAACGCCATGCGCTGGATCCTGGGCCTGTCCTTCATCGCCATGGCGATCTGGATGCTGATCCCCGACAAGCTCGACGAGGACGAGGTCTCCGGGCATTCGCGCTGGGGCGTCTTCGGCACCACGCTGGTGGCCTTCTTCCTGGCCGAGATGGGCGACAAGACGCAGATCGCCACCGTGATGCTGGCGGCCAAGTACAACGCCTACCTGTGGGTGGTGGCCGGCACGACGCTGGGCATGATGCTGGCCAACGCGCCTGTGGTGTGGCTGGGCGACAAGCTGGTCAAGCGCGTGCCCATACGCCTGGTGCATGTGGTCTCGGCCGTGATCTTCCTGGTGCTGGGCGTGCTGGCCCTGTTCCTTCCGGGGACGGGCGTTTTGGCATAATGAGCCTTCATGCGCCGATTTGCTTCTGCTTGCGGGCGCTTTATAAATCCTGCTAAAGACGACACCAGAGAACCCGGCCTCGTTTTTAGCGATGCCGGGTTTTTTCATGTCCTTCATCGCCACACCACAAACCATGCACTTCGACGAGCCCCTGCCGCTGCAGGGCGGCGGCTCGATCCGGGACTACGACCTCGCCTACGAGACCTACGGGCAGCTCAATGCCGATCGCAGCAACGCGGTGCTGGTCTGCCATGCGCTCAATGCCTCCCATCATGTGGCAGGCGTCTACGAGGGCCAGGCCAAGAGCGAGGGCTGGTGGGACAACATGATCGGCCCGGGCAAGCCCGTGGATACGAACCGGTTCTTCGTGATCGGCGTGAACAACCTGGGCTCGTGCTTTGGCTCGACCGGCCCCATGCACGCGCATCCCGACACCGGCAAGATCTATGGCGCCGACTTCCCCGTGGTCACGGTGGAGGACTGGGTGGACGCCCAGGCCCGGCTGCTGGACCGGCTGGGCATTGGCCAGCTGGCCGCCGTGCTGGGCGGCAGCCTGGGCGGCATGCAGGCGCTGTCGTGGTCGCTGCGCCATCCTGACCGCATGCGCCACGCCGTGGTCGTGGCCAGCGCGCCCAACCTCAATGCCGAGAACATCGCCTTCAACGAGGTGGCGCGCCGCGCCATCGTCACCGACCCGGATTTCCACGGCGGGCATTTCTACGAGCACGGCGTGGTGCCGGCGCGGGGCCTGCGCATCGCCCGCATGATCGGCCACATCACCTACCTCAGCGACGATGTGATGAACCAGAAGTTCGGCCGCCAGCTGAGGGAGGGGCTGGACCTGAAGTACAGCACGCAGGACGTGGAGTTCCAGATCGAGAGCTACCTGCGCTACCAGGGCGAGAAGTTCAGCAGCTACTTCGACGCCAACACCTACCTGCTGATCACGCGTGCGCTCGATTATTTCGACCCGGCGCGCGCGCATGGCGGCGACCTGACCCGGGCGCTGTCCGTGGCCAAGGCCGGCTTCCTGCTGGTGAGCTTCACCACCGACTGGCGCTTTGCCCCCGCGCGCAGCCGCGAGCTGGTCAAGTCGCTGCTGGAGAACAACCGCGACGTCAGCTACGCCGAGATCGACGCGCCCCACGGCCATGACGCCTTCCTGCTCGACGACCCCCGCTACATGAAGGTGATGCGCTCCTACTTTGACAACATCGCCCAGGAAACCACGACAGCCGCCAAGGAGGCCGCATGACCGAGCTGAACACCATGCAGGCGATTGCGCGCCTGATCCCCAAGGGCTCGCGCGTGCTCGACCTGGGCTGCGGCGATGGCGCCCTGCTGTCGCACCTGCAGCGCGAGCGCGGCTGCACCGGCTACGGCGTGGAGCTGGACGACGCCAATGTGCTGGCCTGCGTGCGCCGGGGCGTGAACGTGCTGCAGCTGAACCTGGAGGACGGCCTGGCCATCTTCCAGGACAACAGCTTCGACGTGGTGCTGCAGATCGACACGCTGCAGCATCTGCGCAATGCCGAGACCATGCTGCAGGAGACGGCGCGCATCGGGCGCGCGGGCATCGTCGCCTTCCCCAATTTCGCGCACTGGCCCAACCGCCTGTCCGTGCTGCGCGGGCGCATGCCGGTGACGCGGCGCCTGCCCTACCAGTGGTATGACACGCCCAATATCCGCGTGGGCACCTACAAGGACTTCGAGGTGCTTGCCACCCGCAACCGGCTGCGCATCCTGGACTCCTTCGGCCTGCAGGACGGCCGCAGCGTGCGCACCCTGCCCAATCTCATGGCGGGCACGGCCGTCTTCCATTTCGAGCACGCCTGAGCGGCGGTCCGGTCCATGCCCGTGTCATGGGTGGCGCGCACAATCGACGGATTGCGAACCCGAAAGGCAGACATGAACCGCTTCCCACGCCGCCGCGCGCTGGCCCTGGCCGGCGCGGCCGCCGGCCTGCTGCTGGCAGGCTGCGCCACGCCGCAGGCCGCCAATCCCCCATCGCAGGCCGCGGACTGGCCTCCCCGGCCCGCGCTGATCGCGCACCGCGGTGCATCGGCACTGCGGCCAGAGCACACGCTGGAGGCCTACCGGGAAGCCATACGCGCGGGCGCCGACTTCATCGAGCCCGACCTGGTCATCACGCGTGATGGCGTGCTGGTGGCGCGGCATGAGAACGCCATCGCCATCCTGGCGGCCGACGGCAGCCTCAAGGAGGCCACCACCAACGTTGCCGACCGTCCCGAGTTCGCGGCGCGCAAGACCACCAAAACCATCGAGGGGCAGGCGATCACGGGCTGGTTCGTGGAGGATTTCACGCTGGCCGAGCTGAAGACGCTGCGTGCGCGTGAACGCATCCCGGCGATCCGCCCGGCGAATGTGCAGTTCAATGACCGTTTCGAGGTGCCCACGCTGCAGGAGGTCATCGACCTGGCCAAGGCGGAGAGCGCGCGCACGAACCGCACCATAGGCATCTATCCCGAGACCAAGCACCCGAGCTACTTCCAGTCCATCGGCCTGCCGCTGGAGCCCGTGCTGCTGAAGCTGCTTGCGGACAACGGCTGGAACCATGCGCAGGCGCCAGTCTTCGTGCAGTCCTTCGAGGTCGAGAACCTGCGCTGGATGCGTGCGCGCAGCAGCCTGCGCCTGGTGCAGTTGCTGGCGCCCAAGGGCAAGCCCTATGACAGCGTGGCACGCGGCACGGGCCCCGGCTATGCCGACATGGTCACGCCCGCAGGCCTGGCCGAGATCGCGCGCTATGCCAACGGCATTGGGCCGAGCAAGAGCATGGTGATCCCCGTGGTGCAGGGCGCCAATGCGGCGCCCACGGCGCTGGTGGCCGATGCCCACCGTGCGGGGCTGCTGGTCCATCCCTGGACGCTGCGGCCCGAGAACGCCTTCCTGCCCCTGAGCCTGAAATCGCCGCCCGCACAGGACGGCGCCCGGCGCGGCAATGCACGCGCCGACATGGACGATTTTCTGCGCACGGGCATCGACGGCATCTTCACCGACGATCCGTCGGTAGGACGCGCGGCCATCGATGACCTGCTCAAACCGAAGCCTTGAGACGGCGCGCCGCCGCGCGCCGGCCTGCTGCCTGCGCCTGCTCCAGCCACTGCTGCACACGGGCGGCCTCGGCGCCGAGCACGGGGCCGAAGCTATGTATGCGCACGGGCCGGATGCCGCTGAATTCCAGGATGGCGCGGCGCATCTGGTGGTGGCCCGGCATGTGCGCCACCCAACGGTAGTACCAGGGCGGTGAATCCATGCTCACCAGCAGGTCGGCCGTGCGGCCGGCCAGCAGCCGGTCCCACAGCACCGAGCCCTTGCGGTACTTGAAGGCGAAGCCCGGCAGAAAGATGCGGTCGATGAAGCCCTTGAGCAAGGCCGGCAGGCCGCCCCACCAGGTGGGATAGGCCCATGCCAGGTGGCTGGCCCACAGGATGTCGGCCTGGGCCCGCTGCAGGTCAGGCTCCAGGGGCTGGTCCTGGCGGTAGCCGGCATGCAGCAGCGGGTCGAAGTCCAGGTCGCCCAGGCGCAGCAGGCGTACCTCGGCGCCGCTGTCGCGTGCGCCCTGTGCGTAGGCGTCGGCCAGGCCGGCGCACAGGCTGCTGGCCGACGGGTGGCCGAGGATGATCAGGATGCGCTGGGGATGCGTATCGGCAGGCGGGTGGGAGGTGCTTGGAGACATGGCGCCCATGTTCGCCTTGCCCCTTGGGGCAGGGTCAAGCACCCGTGCTCAGGCCCGGGCTCAGGGCAATGCCGGTTCGCAGGCGCCCTGGGTACCTGCCGTCTCCAGGCTGCATTCGAGCAGTTCGCGCTCCAGCGCCGCCAACTGGGACTGCTGTGCCTGAAGGCGCCGGATGTCCGCCTGAACCTGGGTGCTGCGCTCGCGCAGCAGCCGGGCCAGGGCTTCCCAGCTTGCGGCCTCATGGATGCGGTGCAGGCCATGCAGCTCGTCCAGCCGAAAGCCCAGTCCCAGCGCCTGGCGGATGCGCTGCACAAGCACCAGGTCCTGCTCGCCATAGATGCGGTAGCTGCCTGCCCGTGCCACGGCGCCGAGCAGGCCCCGTGATTCATACAGCCGGACGGCCTTGGGCGAGCAGCCGGCGCGTCGGGCGAGTTCTCCGATATACATGGCGCGATCGTAGTCGTTGGCGGCGGGGTGTCCGGGGTCCGTGCCGCCTTGGCGCACAATGACCGTATCGCGGCGCTGGCTTCGCTCGAACGGTGCGCCGACCCATGACACGAGGACCCGCCATGAACGCACGCACCCCTTCGCAGCTGCTGCAGCCCGCAGCCGCGCTTGACCAGATCAGCCGCTCCTGGGACGAGCGCATCGTCCCGGCGCTGACCGAGTACATCGCCATTCCCGCCAAGTCGCCCATGTTCGCGCCCGACTGGGAGCAGCAGGGCCACCTGGAGACCGTGCTGCGCAATGCGGCCGACTGGGTGCTGGCGCAGAAGGTGGCGGGCCTGACGCTGGAGATCGTGCGCCAGCCCGGCCGCACGCCGGTGCTGTTCTTCGAGGTGGAAGGCACGCAGGACAAGGCGGCCTCCAGCCCCACGGTGCTGATGTACGGCCATCTGGACAAGCAGCCAGAGTTCGACGGCTGGCGCAGCGACCTGGGCCCGTGGACGCCCAAGTACGAGAACGGCAAGCTCTATGGCCGCGGCGGCGCCGACGACGGCTATGCGGTCTACGCCAGCATCGCGGCCGTGCAGGAGCTCAAGCGCCAGGGCGTGCCGCACCCGCGCATCCTGGGCCTGATCGAGACCTGCGAGGAAAGCGGCTCGCGCGACCTGCTGCCCTATGTCGATGCCCTGCGTCCGCGCCTGGGCGATGTGGGTCTGGTGATCTGCCTGGACAGTGGCGCCGGCAACTACGACCAGCTGTGGCTGACCACCAGCCTGCGCGGCATGGCCAGCGGCACGCTGAAGGTGGAAATCCTCACCGAGGGCGTGCATTCGGGCGATGCCTCGGGCGTCGTGCCGTCGTCCTTCCGCATCCTGCGCCAGGTGCTGGACCGGCTGGAGGACAGCAAGACCGGGCGCCTGCTGCCCGCCAGCTTCCACTGCGAGGTACCGGCCGAGCGCATGGCGCAGATGCGCGACACGGCGGCCATCCTGGGCGAGGAAACCTATGCCCGCTTCCCCTGGGCGCACTACGACTGCGGCGGCTCCACGCTGTTCGCCCTGCCCACCACCACCGACCCGGTCCAGGCCCTGGTCAAGCGCACCTGGGAGCCCACGTTGAGCGTGACCGGCGCCGAGGGCCTGCCCGCGCTGCAGGACGCCGGCAACGTGCTGCGTCCCTATACCGCCTTCAAGCTCAGCCTGCGCCTGCCGCCCCTGGTCGATGCCGCCGCCTGCGTGCAGGAAATGAAGGCGCTGCTGGAGGACAACGCGCCCTACCAGGCCCGTGTGACCTGGCAGGGCCTGTCGGGCGCCAGCGGCTGGAATGCGCCAGCCATGGACGGCTGGTTCGAGGACGCGCTCAACGCGGCAAGCCAGGCGCATTTCGGCGCCTCCTGCGGCTACATCGGCCAGGGCGGCACGATTCCGCTGATGAACATGCTCAGCCAGGGCTTTCCCAAGGCCCAGATGATGGTCTGCGGCGTGCTCGGTCCCAAGAGCAATGCCCACGGTCCCAATGAATTCCTGCACGTGCCCTATGCCAAGAAGCTCACGGCCGCCGTGGCCCAGGTGATCGCCGCCATGGCCGGGGCGCAGGCAGCCGCCGAGGCGGGCGCTGCTGGCGTGGCGTGATGGCAGCGCCGGCCCCCGCACCCGCACCTGCCTCGCAAGGCCAGGTCACGCGCCTTGCGTCCAGCGATGGCGCCGAGCTGTCACTGCGCGACTGGCCCGTGGACGGGGGCCAGGCGCGCGCCACCGTGCTGCTGGTGCACGGCCTGGGCGAGCACATCGGTCGCTATGAGGCGCTGGCCCGGCGCCTCAATGCCTGGGGCTATGCGGTGCGCGGCTACGACCAATACGGCCATGGGCGCTCGGCAGGGCCGCGCGGCGGCTTGACGGCCGATGGCCGGCTGCTGGATGACCTTGCCGCCGTGGTCGATGCCACGCGTGCCCAGCAGCCCGCTGGCCAGCCGCTGGTGCTGCTGGGCCACAGCCTGGGCGGCCTGGTGGCTGCGCTGTTCGTAGCGCGTGCCATCCGGCCTGTCGATGCGCTGGTGCTGTCTTCGCCGGCCTTCGACGTGGGTCTGTCGCCCGTCCAGAAGCTGCTCGTGGGCACGCTGCCGCGCCTGGTGCCCGACCTGCGCGTGTCCAACGGCCTGCAGATTCCCTATCTCTCGCATGACGTGGCGGTTTGCGATGCCTACCGCGCCGATCCGCTGTGCCATGACCGCATCAGCGCACGGCTGGCGCGCTTTCTGGCGCAGGGTGGCCCGCAGGTGCTGGCCCGCGCGGGGCAGTGGGGCGTGCCCAGCCTGCTGATGTGGGCGGGGGACGACAGGCTGGTGGCGCCGGCCGGCAGCCAGGCCTTTGCCGACCGCGCGCCGCCAGCCGTGGTACAGGCGCAGTGCTTTGACGGCGCCTACCACGAGCTGTTCAACGAGCGCGATGACTTCGCCGCGCCTGTGTTCGCGCGGCTGCGCGACTGGCTGGGCCGCTTCAGGCCAGCGTGAGCGCCGCCAGCGCGGCCAGGGGTGCGGTTTCCGCGCGCAGCACGCGTGGCCCCAGCGTGACGGGCACAAAGCCCTGGGCTCGGGCCAGGGCCTCCTCGGCAGGCGACAGGCCGCCCTCGGGGCCGGAGAGAAAGACCACGGGTGCATCCTCGGCCGTGGCATCCAGGACCTCACCCAGCGGCCGCGTGCCCTCGCCCAGCGACAGCAGCAGGCGCAGCGTGCCGGGCGGCAGCTGTTGCGCCCCGCTCTCGAGCCAGTCCTCCAGGTCTGCCGGGGTGTGCAGCGGGGGAACGCGGTTGCGCGTGCACTGCTCGCAGGCCGATACGGCCACGGCCTGCCAGTGGGCGAGTTTTTTCTCGGCGCGCTCGCCCTTGAGCTTGAGCACGCTGCGCTCGGCCACCAGCGGGGTGATGCTGGCGGCGCCCAGCTCGGCCGCCTTCTCCACCAGCCAGTCCATGCGTTCGTTGGCCGTGATGCCTGCCAGCAGGTGCACGGGGCGCAGGGGCTCGCGTTCCACGGCGTGGTGCGCGCCTATGCGCACGGCCACGTCGCTGCGGCCCATGCGCAGCACGGTGGCCTCGAACTCGCCGCCGCTGAAGCCTTCGCCGGCGCGGCCTTCGAAGAGGGTGATGCCGTCGCCGGGCTGCAGGCGCAGCACCTGCACATGGCGCGCCGCGCCGGGCGGCAGGTCGATGTCGTCGCCGCTGCGCAGCGCAATGGGGCAGTGAAAGCGTGGCATGGCGTATCCGTTCTCAGACGCGCCCGTAGGCCCAGCCGACCTGGGGCTGGATGTTTTCGATCTGGTCCACCAGGCGCAGCAGCGGCGTCAGCTCGCGGTAGCGGCTGCAGGTGGAGCGGATGTAGTGGATGAAGCGCGGCGCGTCGGCCAGGTAGCGGGGCTTGCCGTCGCGCAGCGTCAGCCGCGCGAAGATGCCGGCCACCTTGAGGTGGCGCTGCAGGCCCATCCACTCCACGCCCCGGTAGAACTCGCCGAAATCGTCGCCCCAGCCGCTTTGGCTGCGCGCGCCGACCAATCCCGACTTGCGCGCCTTCTCCCAGTAACGCACGGTAATGTCGATGACAAAGTCCTCTTCCCAGCTGATGAAGGCATCGCGCAGCAGGCTGGCGATGTCGTAGGTCACCGGGCCATAGACCGCATCCTGGAAGTCCAGCACGCCCAGCGGGCCGCTGGCGGTCACGGGCTGCATGAGATTGCGCGTCATGAAGTCGCGGTGCACGAAGACGCTGGGTGCCGCCAGGTTGTGGGCCACGATCTGGTCGAAGGCCTTGGCCAGCGTGGCCTGCTGCCTGTCGTCGAGCACGGTCTCGCGGTGGCGCGCGATGTACCAGTCGGGGAACAGCTGCAGCTCGCGGCGCAGCAGCGCGTCGTCATACGCGGGCAGCACGTCCGGGCGCGAGGCGGTCTGCCAGGCCAGCAGCACCTCCAGCGCCGAGCGGTACCAGGCTTCCGCGTCCTGGGGCTTTTCCGGGTCCAGCGCCTCGATGACGGTGTGGCCGCCCAGGTCGGACAGCAGCATGAAGCCGTGCGCCGCATCCCAGTCCAGGATCTGCGGCACGGCCAGCCCGGCCGAGGCCATCAGCGCCTGCACCTTGGCGAAGGGCGCGCAATCTTCCTTGTCCGGCGGGGCATCCATGACGATGAGGCTGGCGCCAGCGCTGGTGTCCAGGCGCAGATAGCGGCGAAAGCTGGCATCGGCCGAGGCAGGGCGCAGGGTTTCGGGGCGCAGCGCGTGGCGGGCGGACAGCGGGGCCAGCCAGGCGTCGAAGGCGGCGTGGCGGGCGGGGTCGGCCCAGACAACGCCGGCCGTGGGGGTGTTTGGATGGCTCATGGATAATCGCGATTCTACAAACCGCCACCCCGGCGAATGCCCGGCGGTGATGCTAGGCTTGCGCCTTTGTCCACCCGCCGCTGTTGACCACCGTGTACCTCCGACCGCCGCTCCCCGATCCGCTGGCTGCCCGCGCGCCCGCGCGCCCCGCTGTACGCCCGCTGGCCTGGCTTGTGGCTCTCGCATGGGCCGGTGGCTCCACCATGGCCCAGGCCCAGCCCGCTGCAGCCGACGAAGGCCGGCTGCAGCAAGTCCGCCCGCTGCGCCCCAGCACGCTGATGCAGGAAACCTATCCCGAGGCGGTGCGCTCCCAGCAGCCCGTCTATGTGCGAGGTGACGCGCTCAGCGGCCAGCCGGACATCAACTCGGTGGTCGAGGGCAATGCCGAACTGCGCCGCGGCGACACCATGATCC
>NZ_JAELTK010000112.1:0-15455 GCF_016428765.1 Delftia sp. ASV31 | reverse complement strand
CCCCCCCCCCCCCCCCCCCCCCCCCCCCCCCCCCCCCCCCCCCCCCCCCCCCTTTTAGATGTGTATAAGAGACAGCCATTGATACAGAAGCAATTCAATGGTCCCTCCGACAGGAATCGAACCTGTATCTGGCGCTTAGGAGGCGCCCGTTCTATCCATTGAACTACGGAGAGGAGCAAACGGCGATTGTAAACCCACGCCGGACCCGCCCCGCGCACCGCCGGGAGGGCGGCATGCGGGGCGCTGGGGCGTCAGTCCTTGCGCACGGTGTAGATCAGGTCCAGCGCGCTGGTTTCCCCGGTCTGGCCGCGCAGGGTGAGGCGGCGCGAGAGGTCGTAGAAGATGTACAGCGTGCCCATGGCCCCCGAGAGGCTTTGCTCGTAGGTGACATAGAGGTCGCTGGACAGGCGCTTGCCCAGGGTGAGGGCGGCGCCGGTGGAGCCTTCGCCGCCCGGTCCCTTGAAGCCGATTTCGTCCAGGCCCAGGTTGCTGGCGATCTTGCCGCTGTTGTTGCGCCCGCCGCTGAGCAGGGACAGCGCGGCCTGCTGGAGCAGGGCGCTTTCGGCGCCGCCCGTGGCGGGGTCGCGGCCCATGACCACCCAGGAGAGCTTTTCGGCATCGGGCATTTCGGGGTCGGAGTACAGGCGCACGCGCGGGGCGTTGGCCGTGCCCTGCACCTGCACGCCTGCACGCACGGCGATGTTCGGGCGCAGCGCCAGGATGTCCAGCGAGGGGTTGGCGTAGGGGCCGTTGAAGCGGATGAGGCCGGTCTCCACGTCCAGCGACTGGCCCCAGGCGCGGTAGCGGCCCTGCACGGTGCGGATCTCGCCCGTGATGCGCGGCGGGCCGCCCGCCACGGTGGGGCCTTGCACTTCCAGCGCGCCTTCCAGGCGGGTGGTGATGCCGTAGCCCTGCAGCGCGAAGTCGCGGCCCAGGTCGAGCTTGACGAGGATGTCGGGCAGCTTGATGGTTTCCGCGCGGGCCTGAGCCTTGCGGTCGGCCTGCTGCTGCTTGCGCGCCGCTTCCTGCTCGGCCTTGCGCGAGGCGGCCGAGTGCACGACCACGTCGGAGTCCAGCGAGGGGGCGGATTCCTCGGGCAGGATGATGGTGGCGCGGTCGGTGGTGAGGTCGCCGCGCAGCGTGAACTGGCCTTGCTCCAGCTTGGCCTGCAGGCCGCCGGAGATGCTGACCTGGCGGTCCGCGCGCACCAGCACCTGCAGCCTGGTGGCCTGGGCGCGCAGGTCCATGCTCAGGCCGGAGTTGCTGCCATCGGCGTTGGGCGGGTCCCAGCGCACGAAGCCCGAGCCCGTGAGTTCGCCGCCTTCGCGCGGGGCCGTGGTGAGGTTGCCGCTGTAGCCCAGGATGCGCGCATTGCTGCCGCGCCCGCCCTGCATGCGCAGTTCGGTCAGGTCCAGCCGGTTGCCTTGCAGGCGGGCGCGCAGCACGCCGTTTTGCAGGTCGATGCCGTCCAGCGCGGACAGGATGCTCAGGCCGTCGGCCGAGAGATTGCCCTGCCACTGCGGGTTCTGGCGGTCACCGCTGATCTCGGCCTTGGCCTGCAGCGAGCCGGTGACGCGCCAGCCGGGCGGGGCGAACAGCGCCCAGATGCCGATGTCGGGCATGCGGGCGTCGATCTGGCCGGACAGCGGGGCCTTCTCGGGCCAGGTCCAGGTGCCGTTTTGCTGGGCCAGGCGCGTGCCCAGCTGCGCGGTCAGGGTGCCGGCGCGTTCGCTGTCCCAGTCGAGCTTGGCCTGCACGTCGTCGCCCTGGGCGCGCACGCTCAGGCGGGCCTGCTTGATGTGGGCGCGCATGCCGGCGCCGCGCACGGTATGTGTGCGCACTTCACCAGGCTTGCTGGAGCGCGGCCCCGTGGTGTGGATGACGGTGGTGCCCGAGCCGTCTTCCACGGCCAGGCGCAGGTCGCCCGCGGCACGCTCGACCAGCAGTTCGGCCTTGAGCGCGGGGCCGGTGGTGTCCAGGTCCCAGCGGGCGTTGAAGCTCAGGTCACCGCTCAGGCCCATGGCGGCCAGCGGAGGCTCCTCGGCCATGGACAGGGCATCGACCCAGGCCAGCGGCAGGGCCTGGGCGCGGCCGGTGCTGCGCAGGGCCCAGCGGCCGTCGCCGCCCTGGGTGGCGCGGGTGTCGTCCCAGGCCAGCAGCACGGGCTGCGGCGCCTCGGCATTGGCGCGGCGCTGGGCCAGCGTGGGCGGCGTGACCTGCAGGCTGCCGGCCGACGCCGTGAAGGTGGTGGACAGGACGGTACGGCCCGTGGTGCGCTGGGCAATCTGCACGGGCTGCTTGCCCGCCAGTTGCAGTTGCCAGGGGCCGGGCAGGTCCTGGCCTGGATTCAACCGGGCCTGCAGCCTGTCGATGCTGGCCTGCCAGTCCAGGGGCGCGGCACCGCGCGCCGTGGCAAGGCCTGCCTGCAGGGCCGTGTCGATCTGCGCGGTCTGCGTGCCGCGCTTCGCCTGGCCGGTGAGGCTCAGGCTGGCCTGCTCGGGCGAGCCCTTGAGGGCCAGGCGCAGCTCGGGCAGCTCCAGCGCCTGCTCGGGCGGCGTGTTGGCGGGCAGGTAGCGCAGCTTGGCGGCCTGCAGGTCGGCCTGCAGTTGCAGGCCGCTGGCGGGAAGCGGGTCGCCCACGGCGGCCTTCATGCGCTTTTGCAGTGCGCCCCATCCGCCGCGCCAGCTGGCGTCCAGCTGGGCCTGGCCTTCGATCAGGGCGCCGGCCAGCGGGTCCTTCATGCCGGGCAGCTTGCGCAGCCACTGCGTGAGGGCGGTGAGTGACGACAGCTTGAGCTGGCTGCTGCCCTGGCCTGCGGCGGGGCTGATGTGGCCGTCCAGCGAGAGCTCGGCGCCGGGCAGCTCGGCCTTCAGCACGGTCTGCAGTTTTTGCTGTTCGGTGTCGAACTGCAGGCTGCGGCTGCGCACCGAGGCCTGCAGCGCATCAAGCTGCAGGTTCTCCAGCGACAGCACGGGCTGGGCCCAGCGGCCCTTGGTGGCGAGTTTCTCTATGCGCAGGGGCTGGCGCTTGCTGCCTGCGGGCGCGGCTGCGGCCTGGATGTCCACGCTGAAGTCCACCTGCTGCTCTGCCGTGGTGCTGGCGCGCAGCTCGCCCTGCAGCGGTGCGGCTTCCAGGATGCTGTAGAGCGCGGTGGGGTCCAGTCGCTGGACCTTGGCCTGGCCTTCGAAGACCTTGGTGGCGGGCTCGAAGCGGCCCTGGGCGTCGATGCTGCCCGAGCCTATGGCGATCTGCGCCTGCTCCAGCAGCCACTGCTGGCCGTCATAGCGCACCGCGGCCTCGATCTGGTCCAGCGGCAGGCGCTGGCGGTCCCAGGGACCGGGCATGGCGTTGTTCAGGCGTGTCGTCAGTTGCCAGGCGGTGGTGGCGATGGCCGAGCCTGGTGCCTGGTCCGATGCCTGATCCGTGCCTGGTGCTGTGGCTGGTGCCTGGGCCGTATCAGCTGCCTTGCCATCCGGCCCGGCCTGCAATTCGCCGCTGATGCGGGTGCGCGGTCCCTGGGGCCAGAAGGCGGCGATGTCGATCTGGCTGAGCTGGGCGCGCGCGGTCTGCAGCGGCTGGGGCTGCCAGGGCCGGATGCTGGCCTCGATGTCCGCATGCATGGGTTCGGACACGGGGGCGGCTTCCTTGCGCTCCCTGGCCTTGCCGTTCTTGCCATCGGCCTTGGCGGATTTCTGTACGGCGGGAGGGGTAGATGCTTCCTCGGACACCGTCCCGGGCTTGGCATCAACCTGGAGCTTGATGCCCAGTTGCGCAGCGGCGGTGGCCAGGGTGCCGTCGATCTGTGCCTTGGCCTGCACGGCCAGCGGTGCAGGTTTGGGGGCCTTGGCCGTGGAGGCCTCGTCGTCCGAAGCCAGGGCCGGCGCCTGCAGGTCGCCCTGCAGCTGGGCCTGGATGGCCATGGGCGCACGGGCCTGCAGGCGCAGCCTGGCCTGGTAGTTGCCATCGGCCCATTGCAGGTCGCGCACGTCCAGCTGGTGCTCGCTGCCGTCATAGATGTAGTGGCCTTGCAGGCCCAGTACCTCGGCCTGGGGCGGGCCTTGCCAGACGATGCGCTCCACATGGAAGGGCACGTCGATCTTCACGGGCAGCACGAGCTGCTGCAGTGGCTCGACGGGTTTCTTGTCCTCCGGGTCGGGCGTGCTGGCAATGCTCAGCTCGGCGATGCGCACTTCGCCCAGGCGCACGGTGCGCGACAGCAGGGGGCGCAATTGCCAGCCGATGGTGGCGTCGCGCAGCTCCACCTTCATGGTGGGGCTTTGCCATTGCAGCCAGCCGATGCGCCCGCCCTGGCGCACGCTGCCGGTGACTTCCTTGGCCTGCAGGCTCTGGCCTGCGGGCAGCCAGCCGGCCACGCGCTGCAGGGTGTAGGCCAGCGAATCGGCACGGCCGCTCCACCACCAGGCGGAACCCAGCAGGGCGGCCAGCAGCAGGACCAGGACCAGGAAGAACCAGAGCAGGGCGCGCAGCCAGCGGCGGCGCCGGGGCGCAGGCGAGGAAGGGGACGCCTGGGGGCTTTGATCTGGCGCGGCGGAGGAGGCAGGGGTATTCAAACGGGAATCCACCATGGTCAGAAGTTGAAGCCCAGGCGCAGGTGCAGGCGCAGCTGTTTTTCCTGGGCGCCCCAGGCGATGTCGGCCTGCACGGGGCCCACGGGGCTGCGCCAGCGCAGGCCGGTGCCCACGCCCACGCGCATGTACATGGAGTCGGGCGCATCGCCCACGGTGCCGGCGTCCAGGAAGACGGCATGCTCCCAGTCCTGCGTGTTGCCCTTGATGACGATGGGCCGCTGCCATTCGATGCTGCCCACGGCCATGTAGCGCCCGCCGATGACCTTGCCGCTGTCGGTGCGCGCACCGATGCTCTGGTAGCCGTAGCCGCGCACGGTGTTGTCGCCGCCGGTGATGAACAGCTGGGTGACGGGCAGGTCGGCATCCTTGCGGGCCAGCAGGGCGCCGCCGGAGGCGCGCAGCGCCAGGCGGCTGCGGCGCTTGGTCTCGGGATCGACCTCGCCGATGGGAATCAGGCTGAGCCAGCGGCCCGAGACACGGCCGAACGGCGTGCGCTGGGGCGTGAGCGTGGTGCCCGCGCCGACTTCCCAGGCAAAGCCGAAGCCCGAGGAGGGCGCCAGCGTGCTGTCGAAGTAGCGGCCCGTCCAGCCGTAGTTGGCCGTAACCGACGAGCTGGAGGGCGGCGCGCCCTCGCCCTGGGTCTTGGCGTAGTCGTACTGCAGGTAGTAGTTGCGGTCAATGTGGTCTTCGGACTTGGTGCGGCCGGCGCGCAGCTGCAGGCTGTTGACATCGAAGTCGCCCGAGGGCGCGCGCTCGGCCTTGGCCGTGGTGAACCAGCGCCACAGGGTTTCATCGGGCAGGGCGGTCCACTGTGTGGAGATCAGCGGGTTCTTGCGGTCGAAGCGCATGCGCGTGACGGCACGCCAGCCCAGCCAGGGCAGGCGGTTGTGGATATGGTCCACGCTCAGGCGCGGGCCGGTGTCGGTGCTCATGCCCACGCCGAAGACCCATTTCTGCATCTGGGCCTCGCGCACCTGGGCGATGACGGGCGTGGTGACCTGGGCGCCCTTGCGCTTGAGGGCCTCCTCATCCTCGGCGGCGCTTTCTCCCTGCTGGGGCACGTTGGCCAGCGTGAGGAAGACGGAGTCGTAGTAGCCGCTGCTGGCCAGGCGCAGCTGGGCGTCGACCAAGGCGGTCTGGTCGTATTCCTCGCCCTCGGGCAGGCGTGCGATGCGGGCCGTGCCCACGGGGTCGTAGCGCTGGGCGCCTTCGATGCGCAGCGGGCCGAAGGTGTAGGCCGGGCCGGGCGCATAGGCCACGCTGACATCGGCCTCATGCGTGTCTGCGTCGATGTCGGCCAGGCTGGAGTCGATGCGCGCCAGCGGGTAGCGGCGCGACTGCAGCGTGCGCAGGCCCTGGCTCTTGGCCTGGCTCCAGTTGGACTGGCTGAAGCGCTGGCCGGGCTGCAGCGGCCAGTCCTCTTCGATGGTGGCGCGCTGGGAGGCGCCGTCGGGATCGTCGGCATTGACGCCCGCAAAGCGCACCTGGCTGCGCGCAATGGTGGCGGGCTCGCCCGGGTCCACCTTGACGGTGACCTGCAGCGGGGCCTCTTCGGATTCGGGCGTTTCCTTGATCTCCACCGTGACCGTGGGGCTGAAGTAGCCCAGCGTGCCGATCAGGTCGCGCACGTTGGCGTCGGTGGCGCCCAGCAGCCGCGTGAGCTCGCGCCGCTGCAGATCGCTCTGGTAGCGGTAGCGGCGCAGTTCGAGGTGCTTTTCCAGCAGTTCGCGCACTTCCTTGGGCGCATCGACGACGAGCGAGAAGGCCGGGTCGCCGGTCGCTGCAATCAGCGACGGGTCCGTGTCCTTGTCATCATTCTTGGACGGCAGGAGGCTGCAGCCACCGAGCATCAGGGCTGCACTCAACAGAAACAAAAACGCCGGCCCTCGGGCCGGCGCTGTCGCGGGGGGGAGCTTGGGCATCGGCCTATTTTGACAGCAGGCGCATGGCGTCTTCCAGACCTTTGAGTGTCAAAGGGTACATGCGGTTGCCCGTGAGCTGCTGGATGATGCTGATGCTCTGGCGGTACTGCCAGACGCCAGGCGGCTCGGGGTTGATCCAGGCAAAGCGCGGGAAGGCATGCGTCAGGCGCTGCAGCCATTCGGCGCCGGGCTCCTCGTTCATGTACTCCACGCTGCCGCCGGGCTGCAGGATCTCGTAGGGGCTCATGGTGGCGTCGCCCACGAAGATCAGCTTGTAGTCCTTGTTGTACTTGCGGATGATGTCCCAGGTCGGAAACTTCTCGGCGAAGCGGCGGCGGTTGTTCTTCCACATGAAGTCGTAGACGCAGTTGTGGAAGTAGTAGAACTCCAGGTGCTTGAACTCGCTCTTGACGGCGGAGAACAACTCTTCCACGCGCTGCACATGCTCGTCCATGGTGCCGCCCACGTCCATGAGCAGCAGCACCTTCACGTTGTTGTGGCGCTCCGGGATCATCTTGATGTCCAGGTAGCCCGCGTTGGCGGCCGTGCTGCGGATGGTGTCGGGCAGGTCCAGCTCCAGCTCGCCGCCTTCGCGGGCGAACTTGCGCAGCCGGCGCAGCGCGACCTTGATGTTGCGCGTGCCCAGCTCCTGCGTGTCGTCGTAGTCGCGGTAGGCGCGCTGCTCCCAGACCTTGACGGCGCTCTTGTTGCGGCCCGGCCCGCCGATGCGCACGCCGGCCGGGTTGTAGCCGCCGTGGCCGAAGGGGCTGGTGCCGCCCGTGCCTATCCACTTGTTGCCGCCTTCGTGCCGCTCCTTTTGCTCTTCGAGCCGCTTCTTGAGCGTCTCCATCAGCTCGTCCCAGCCCATGGCCTCGATGGCGGCCTTTTCCTCGGGCGAGAGCTCGCGCTCCAGCAGCTTCTTCAGCCAGTCCTGGGGAATTTCGCGCGTGAGGTCGGCCACCATCTCCACGCCCTTGAAGTAGGCGGCAAAGGCGCGGTCGTACTTGTCGTAGTGCTTCTCGTCCTTGACCAGCACGGTGCGGCCCAGGTGGTAGAAGTCGTCCAGGCTCCAGGCGTCGTCGCTCTTGGGGCCGACCACGCCGGCCTGCAGTGCCTCCAGCAGGGTCAGGAACTCCTTGACCGAGACGGGCAGCTTGGCCGCGCGCATGGTGTAGAAGAAGTCGATCAGCATGGCATCTCCCGAGGGCCCGGCGTGCGCGCCCTCATGTGCGCGCCACGGCGGTGCTGCCGTCCGAATGGCGCTGCAGCTGGTCCAGCAGCTGGGCGCGCGACTCGGGCCATTCGCCGCTGCGCAGGCTGTACATCACGGTGTCGCGGATGGTGCCATCGCGGCGCAGCGCGTGGCCGCGGATCACGCCGTCCTTCTTGGCCCCCAAGCGCTCGATGGCGCGCTGGCTGGCAAAGTTGAAGCAGTCCGTGCGCCAGCCCACCACATGGCAGGACAGCGTGTCGAACGCATGGCCCATGAGCATGAGCTTGGCCGAGGTGTTGACATGGGTGCGCTGCACGCTGCGCGCGTACCAGGTGTAGCCGATCTCCACGCGGCGCACCTCGGGCAGGATGTCGTGGTAGCTGCTGGTGCCCAGCACCTTGCCGCTGTCGTCGTCCAGCACGGCAAAGGCGAAGCGCTTGCCCTGGCTGCGCTGCTCCAGCGCGGCTTCGATATAGGCACGCACATCACCGGGCTCGGGCGCCGAGGTCACGCGGATGCGCCACAGCTGACCGTCCTGCACGGCCTCGCGCAGCCCGGCTTCATGGGCCAGGGCCAGGGGCTCCAGCCGCACGCCGTTGAAGCGCATGACCACGGGTCGCACAAAGCCCTGGTGCGCCACCGCGCCGGCCACGGGAATGGTCGTCACCTGGCCGGTGAGGGCCGGCACGCCCGTGTCGTTGGTGTGTTCTGGATGGGGCATGGGCGCAGGCCTCAGCGGTTGCGCTGGTTCATGAAGACCAGCTTCTCGAACAGGCTCACATCCTGCTCGTTCTTGAGCAGTGCGCCCACCAGCGGCGGCACGGCGACCTTGCCCTCGGCGGTCTGCAGCGACTCCACGGGAATGTCCTCGGCCACCAGCAGCTTGAGCCAGTCGATCAACTCGCTGGTGGAGGGCTTCTTCTTGAGGCCGGGCAGATTGCGCACGTCGTAGAACACCTTCATCGCGGCGGTCAGCAGCTCGCCCTGCAGCTTGGGGAAGTGCACGGCCACGATCTGGCGCATGGTGTCGGCGTCGGGGAACTTGATGTAGTGGAAGAAGCAGCGGCGCAGGAAGGCGTCGGGCAGCTCCTTTTCGTTGTTGGAGGTGATGAAGACCAGCGGCCGGTGCTTGGCGCGGATCATCTCGCGCGTCTCGTAGCAGTAGAACTCCATGCGGTCGATCTCGCGCAGCAGGTCGTTCGGGAATTCGATGTCGGCCTTGTCGATCTCGTCGATCAGCAGGGCCACGGGCCGGTCTGCCGTGAAGGCCTGCCACAGCACGCCCTTGATGATGTAGTTGTGGATGTCCTTGACGCGCTCGCCGCCGTCGATGTCGGACAGTTGCGAGTCGCGCAGGCGGCTGACGGCGTCGTATTCATACAGCCCCTGCTGGGCCTTGGTGGTGGACTTGATGTGCCACTGCAGCAGCGGCATGTCCAGCGCTGCGGCCACTTCCTCGGCCAGCATGGTCTTGCCCGTGCCGGGCTCTCCCTTGACCAGCAGCGGGCGCTGCAAGGTGGCTGCGGCATTCACCGCGAGCATCAAATCCTGGGTGGCGACGTAGTTCTCGGAACCTTGAAATTTCATGGGCGGTATCAGCGTAAGTATTGATGGGGACGCTTGACGGTGACTGCCATAATCGTTCGCGCTACCCGCTCAGCAGTAGGCATCCGTCAGAACTCTTGAAGGATTGTGCGCGCAAAATGATAAAAACTTTGACCACGGTATTGGCGCTGACTGTCGCATCTGTGACCCCTGTGGCACAGGCCCAGCAAAGCAAAGGTGACGCAAAGGCAGGGGAGGGGAAGATCGCCATGTGCATTGGCTGCCATGGCATCCAGGGCTACCAGGCCAGCTTCCCCGAGGTGTACAAGGTCCCCAAGATTTCAGGACAGGGCGCACCCTACATCGTGGCCGCGCTGCAGGCCTACCAGAAGGGCGAGCGCAAGCACCCCACCATGCGCGGCATCGCCGATCCGCTGACCGATCAGGACATGGCCGACGTGGCCGCCTACTACGCCGAGCATGGCGTGGCCAAGGCCGCCGACGCCAAGGTCCGCGAGCCCAGCACCCAGGTTGCCGCGCTGCTGCAAAAAGGGGCCTGCGTCTCCTGCCACGGCCAGGGTTTTTCCAAGCCCATCGACCCCAGCTACCCGAAGGTGGCGGGCCAGTATGCGGACTATTTGTACTCTGCCCTCAAGTCCTACAAGACCGAAGGCAACCCCCATATCGGCCGCAGCAACGGCGTGATGGCCGGCATTGCCAAGCAGTTCACCAACAGCGAACTCAAGGCGCTGGCCAACTACATCGGCAGCCTCGATGGCGAGCTGCAGACCCTGCCCCAGCCCCATTTCCGCCTCGGCCAGAAATCGCAGTAGGTCGCGCCTTTCCTCCAAGGCAAAAGCCCGCAATTGCGGGCTTTTTTCGGACTTTGTTTCGGGCTTTGTCTTGAGGCGCTGAACGGCCCGGACTATGCGCCGCCCGTGGCCTTGGCACCGTCGCTGGTGGCGCGGCGCTGCACGGCGGCAATGTAGGCCTCGCCATCTGGGGGGCGGCCCGAGCGCTGGCTTTCCCAGAGCATCTGCCCCAGGCATTCCATGGTGGCGTGGTGGGCGTCGTGCAGCGAGTCCAGGCGGCGGCTGAGCAGCTCCACCGCCTGGCGTATGCCGCGCGGCTGGTCGATGCTGCACTGCTCGCTGATGGACAGGTGCATGGACAGGTGCAGGAAAGGATTGGTCACACCGGGCGTGGCGTCGTAGTCGCGCAGCAGGGCGGCGTCCACGTCGGCGAGGTCATCGAAATACTCGGGATGCTCGGCAATCCAGAGGCTGGCCAGCGTCTCTATGGCCTCCATCGGCGCGCCGTTCAGCATCTTGGTGCGCACGCCGCAGAAAAAGCGCCGCACATCGGCTTGGGTGGGGTTGAACATGGTGGCGCGCAGCGTAGCACGCAGCCCTTTTGGGCGGGCACGCAAGGACTTTGCCGAGGGCCCGCCGCAAAAGCAGGTCAGAGCACCTCGAAGACCCTGCCGGTCTGGGCGCCTTCCACGCTGCGCTGGTAGGCCAGGGCCACGCGCGCGGCGGGCACGGTCTCGAAGCCGGGGAAGACCGAGCCATAGGCCTGGGCCGATTCGGTCAGCAGCGTGGGGCTCACGGCATTGATGCGCAGGCCGCGCTGCAGTTCGACCGCAGCGCCGGTGACGAAGCCGTGGAGGGCGGCATTCACCGTCGATGCATTGGCGCCGTGGCGGATGGGCTCGGTGGCGGCGACGCCGCTGGTCAGCGTGATGGAGCCGCCGTCGCGCAGCCAGCGCTGGCCCAGCAGGGCGAGCCGCACCTGGCCCAGCAGCTTGTCCTGCAGGCCGGAGTTGAACTGCTCGGCCGTCATCTCGGACAGCGGGCCGAAGTGCAGCTTGCCTGCCGTGCTGACGATGGCGTCCACCTGGCCGGCGGCTTCGAACATTTTCTGCAGCGTCTCGGGCTGCGTGAAGTCGGCGCGCAGGTCGCCGCTGTTGCGGCCCACGGTGACGATCTCATGGCGCGGGGCCAGCAGGGCGTGGACAGCGCGGCCGATGGTGCCGGTGGCACCGATGAGCAGGATCTTCATGCGGTTTTCTTTCGGAAGGAGTGAACAGGCCTGCAGTGTTTTGCAAATTGCCTATGCCATAAAGTAGCGAAATATTTTTGTACTACTAAGCATTGGTTAGCAATCCATGGACAAGCTGCGCAATATGGAGGTCTTCATGGCCGTGGTCGAGGACGGCAGCTTTGCCCAGGCCGCGCGGCGCCTGGACATCTCGGCCGTGATGGTGGGCAAGCATGTGCAGCAACTGGAAGCCCACCTGGGCGCGCGCCTGCTGCAGCGCACCACGCGGCGCCACAGCCTGACCGAGGTGGGCCGCAGCTTCTACGAGGACAGCCGCCAGGTCTTCGAGCAGTTGCGCTGGGCCGAGTCTGCCGTGGAGCGCAGCCGCAGTGCCCCGCAGGGCCTGCTGCGCATCAGCGCGCCGACCACGCTGGGCAACCATGTGATCGCGCCGCTGGTGGCCGACTACCAGCTGGCCAATCCGCTGGTGCGTGTGGACCTGCAACTGAGCGACAGCATGGCCGACCTGGTGGGCGAGAACATCGACGTGGCCGTGCGCATCGGCCCCGTGGGCGGCGAAGGCCTGGTGGCGCGGCCGCTGCAGCCCTATCGCATGGTGATTGCGGCGGCGCCCTCGTACCTGCGGCGGCGCGGGCATCCGCGTGGCGTGGACGATCTGGCGCGCCATGACTGCCTGAGCTACGCGGTCTGGCAGCGACGCTCGGAATGGATTCTGCGCGGCGACGGCTCGGGTTCGGTGCAGTGGCCCGAAGACGCCCGCCTGCGCTGCAACAGCGGCGACGGGCTGCGCCATGCGGCGCTGCGCGGCCTGGGCCTGATCCTGCAGCCCGAGGTGCTGCTGGCCGCCGACATGGCCGCGGGTCGGCTGGTGCCCGTGCTGCAGGACTGCGTGCCGCTGCCGCGCCCGGTGCACCTGGTCTATCTGCCGGACCGCCGCCAGCTGCCCAAGCTGGCGCAGTTCGTGGACCACATGGTGCGGGCGCTGGGCGCGGCCTGAGGCCCGGTTTTCAGGGGCCGGGCGGCGGCGGGGCTTCCTGCGGCGCCTGGTCCTTCTCCTGCTGCGCCTGGGCCTCCTGCCGCTCCTTGGCCATCTGCTCGACCAGCTGCTGGCGGCCCTGCTTGGCCACGGCAATGAGCTGGGCCTGGTCCTTGTGGTGGGGGTACATGCGCTCGATCAGCTCCAGGTTGTGCTCCCGAAAGCGCGTGGTGGTGCGCTGGGCCTCGGCAGGGCTGTGGCCAGCGAGTTCCAGCACGGTGCGCGCCGACACCAGGCTGGACTCGAAGACTTCGCGCTCGACATGGTGCACGCCCAGGTCGCGCAACTGGTACCAGTGGGCCATGTCGCGCGCGCGGGCCACGATCTCCAGGTGCGGAAAGCGCTTGCGCACGCGGGCGGCGATCTTCAGCGATTGCTCGGAAGAGTCCACGGCAATGACCAGCACCCGCGCCTTGTCCGCGCCGGCAATGCGCAGCAGGTCCATGCGCGTGGCATCGCCGAAGAACACGCGGTAGCCGAAGGTGTGGGCCACTTCCAGCATCTCCACGCTGTGGTCGAGGATGGTGGCCGGCACGCCCTGGGTCAGCAGCACGCGTGCCACGATCTGGCCGTAGCGGCCAAAGCCCGCAATGATGATTTGCGCGTCCTGCGGCTCCGATATTTCATGGGGCCTGGCAGTCTGGCCCGCGCCGTCGACCTGGCAATCCTTCATGTCGGCAAAGCGCTTGAGCAGCAGCTTGTCCATCAGCACCAGCACCAGCGGGCCGATCAGCATGGACAGGGCCACGGCGGCCACCAGCATGGACGAGATGCTGTGGTGGAACACCTTGTACTGCGCCGCCGTCTGGAACACCACGAAGGCGAACTCCCCGCCCTGGGCCAGCAGCAGGGCGAACACCGGGCGCTCGCGCCAGGGCAGCTTCAGCACGCGGGCCAGGGTGTAGAGCACGGCGCCCTTGAGCGCCAGAAAGCCCAGCACCATGGCGGCCATGGTCCAGGGCGCGCGCAGCAGCACGCCGAAGTCGATGCTCATGCCCACGGCCATGAAGAACAGGCCCAGCAGCAGGCCCTTGAAGGGCTCGATGTTGGTCTCCAGCTCGCTGCGGTACTCGCTGTCGGCCAGCAGCACGCCGGCCAGGAAGGCGCCCAGCGCCATGGACAGGCCCACCTGCACCATCAGCATGGCAATGCCCACCACCAGCAGCAGCGAGGTGGCCGTGAAGATCTCGGGCGTGCGGCTGCGCGCGATCCAGCGCAGCAGGGGGCGCAGCAGCAGGCGGCCGCCCACCACCACGGCGGCGATGGTGCCCACGGTCTTGAGCACCTGCAGCCACAGGTGGCTGTCGGTGTGCGTGGCATTGGCGGCCTTGACCGCGCCCAGGATGGGGATCAGCGCCAGGATGGGAATGGCGGCCACGTCCTGGAACAGCAGGATGGAGAAGCCGGCCTGGCCGCTGGGCGTGCGCATGAGGTTGCGCTCGGCCATGACCTGCAGGCAGATGGCCGTGGACGACAGGGCCAGGCCCATGCCCGCGATCAGGCTCACGCGCCAGGAAAAGCCGAAGGCCCAGGCCGCCAGGAACAGCACGCCCGTGCAGGCCAGCATCTGCGCCAGCCCCCATCCCAGGATGGGCCGGCGCAGCTCCCACAGGCGGCTGGGCTGCAGCTCCAGCCCGATCACGAAGAGCATCAGCACCACGCCGAACTCGGCGAAATGAAGAATGTCATCCACATTGCTGACAAGCGACAGTCCCCAGGGGCCCATGGCAATGCCGGCACCCAGGTAGCCAATGATGGCGCCCAGGCCCAGGGCACGCGCAATGGGCACGGCCAGCACGGCGGCGGTGAGATAGAGAAAGCCGTAGGTCAGCCAGATGGGGGCGCTGTGTTCCATGGGAGTTCGGGATCTTGGATTTGGTGTTTACCCTGGGGTGATTGATTGTGTCACTCTCACAGCCGGGTCAGCTTCCTGACAGGGTTGAAAATGCCCCCCACGCTTCCCTTGCTCATCTTGGGGCGGCCCGGCGATGAAAAATGCCACCGAATGCTTCACCGCCCCATCCGGCTTTGCCGCGGCAGTGCGCCACATCGGCTGCACGGTTTTAAGATGCCGGCCTGCTCCGTATTTTTAAGGTGTTTGGCATGGATTGGCATACTTGGATCGCCTACTTTGTGGCCTGCTGGATCATTGCGGTCTCCCCGGGCTCGGGCGCCGTGCTGTCCATGAGCCATGGCCTGTCGTATGGCGTGCGCAAGAGCAGCGCCACCATCTTCGGGCTGCAGCTGGGGCTGCTGACCATCTTGCTGATCGCCGGTGCGGGCGTGGGCTCGCTGCTGCTGGCCTCCGAATGGGCGTTCAACGCCGTCAAGATCGTCGGCGCCTGCTATCTGATCTACCTGGGCATCAGCCAATGGCGCTCGGGTGCCGCACCCCTGGCCACCCAGGAATCCATGCCCGAGCTCAGCGTGCGCCGCCGCGTGCTCACGGGCTTCCTGACCAACGCCACCAATCCCAAGGGCATCATCTTCATGGTGGCCGTGCTGCCCCAGTTCATGACCACCAGCCGCCCGCTGTGGCTGCAGTTGCTGATCCTGGCCGCCACCATGCTGGCCGTGGACACCATGGTCATGCACGGCTATGCGGCCAGCGCCAGCGCGCTGCGCGGCTTCATGCGCAGCGCGCGTGCGGTGCGCAGCCAGAACCGGGTCTTCGGCGCGCTGCTGATGGCCGTGGGCACAGGCCTGTTCTTTGTTCAGCGCGCGTCCAGGTGACATCCACCCTGGACTAACCCAAGGGTCTGTTGACGTTAATTTGCGGACGCGAAGCAGCCTGCCAGCGTGCCAATCAAGGCGCGCGACGCCGTGCGTGTGCCTACACGCACAAGGAGTGCAACGCCGAGTGGCGCGCTGGCAGGCTGCTTCCCTTCGGGTTGCGCGGTTGCGGGGCCGTCTGCCGCGTTGCTCACACTCGCAAGGCATGGGCCTTGCTGCGCATGAGCGCCTTGCATCTGTCTCTTATACACATCTAAAAAGGGGGGGGGGGGGGGGGGGGGGGGGGGGGGGGGGGGGGGGGGGGGGGGGGGGGGGGGGGGGGGGGGGGGGGGGGGGGGGGGGGGGGGGGGGGGGGG